>DASRYP010001038.1:0-3052 GCA_035687165.1 Actinoplanes sp.
GGCGGAAGCAACCGACCGCGATGCCACGGTCGCGGCAGTCCTCGGCCCAGGCCAGCGCCGCCTCGGGGCCCGGGGCCAGCACCGACAGCACGCCGGCCGCGGGGCTCGAGACCTCCAGGCCGGCCGCGCGCAGCCGTGACACGACCTGGGCGCCCCGGGCAGTCAGGAGCGCCCGGCGGTCGTCGGCCGCGCGAGCGATCCGCATCGCCTCGTGGACGCCGGCCGCGACGGCGGGGGGCAGCGCGGTGTCGTAGATGAACGTGCGCCCGGTGTCGACCAGGTGCTGGACGAACTGCGCCGGACCGGCCACCACACCGCCGGCGCCGCCCAGCGATTTCGACAGGGTGGCGGTGACGATCACGTCGTCGAGACCGGACAGGCCGGCCGCGGCCACCCCGCCGGCGCCGGACGGGCCGAGCAGGCCCAGCGCGTGGGCGTCGTCGACCAGCAGCAGCGCGCCGCGCGAGGAGGTCACCTCGTGCAGCTCGGCGAGGGGCGCCAGGTCGCCGTCGACCGAGAACACCGACTCGGTGACGACCACCGCGCGGCCCGGATGGCCGTCCAGGAGGGTGGCGACCGCGGCGGGCGAGTTGTGGGGCGCGACCACCGTCCGTCCGCCGGAGATCTTGCAGCCGTCGATCAGGGAGGCGTGGTTGTAGGCGTCGGAGACGATCAGGTCACACACACCCGCGAGGCTGCGCACGGCCGCGAGGTTGGCCAGATAGCCCGACGAGAAGACGAGCGCCGCGGGGGTGCCCAGCCAGGTGGCCAGCTCGGACTCGAGGGAGGCGTGCACGGACGTCGATCCGCGGACCAGGCGGGAACCGGTCGCTCCCAACCCGTACGTCCGGAGGCTCTGAGCGGAAGCCCCGATCACCTCGGGGTGGGTGGCCAGGCCGAGATAGTCGTTGCCGGCCAGATCGACGACGGCGGCACCGGCCGCACGCGGTCGCAGCCGACGCGTCAGCCCGGCCTTGGCCCTGCTTGCGGCCAGGCCTTCCAGCGCCTCCAACCAGCCCGCCAAGGCACCTCCAGCGATCACGAGAGTGGAAAGCTACCATCCACCGCCGACAGTCTCGTCGCCCCGGACGCCCGCCCCGCCCGACCGGCGGCGCACTGAAGGGTTGTTAAAGTTCGGGCATGTCAGAGATCCTCGACCGGGCCCGCGCCCAGGTACTCATCGACGGTGTCGGCCTCGACGAGGCGCAGATCCTCGAGGTGTTGCGGTCGCCCGACGACGATCTTCCCGAGCTGCTTCAGCTGGCCCACGACGTCCGGATGAAGTGGTGCGGCCCCGAGGTCGAGGTCGAGGGCATCGTCTCGCTCAAGACCGGCGGCTGTCCCGAGGATTGCCACTTCTGCTCGCAGTCGGGCCTCTTCGCGTCGCCGGTGCGCTCGGTCTGGCTCGACGTCCCGTCGCTGGTCGAGGCGGCCAAGCAGACCGCGGCCACCGGGGCCACCGAGTTCTGCATCGTCGCCGCCGTGCGTGGCCCCGACAAGCGGCTCATGCGGCAGATGCGCGAGGGCGTCAAGGCGATCAAGGCCGAGGTCGACATCCAGGTCGCGGCCAGCCTCGGCATGCTCACCCAGGAGCAGGTCGACGACCTGGTCGACATGGGGGTGCACCGCTACAACCACAACCTCGAGACCTGCGAGTCGTTCTTTCCGAACGTGGTCACCACGCACTCGTTCCAGGAGCGCTGGAGCACCCTCAAGATGGTGCGTGACTCGGGCATGGAGGTCTGCTGCGGCGGCATCCTGGGCCTCGGCGAGTCGCTGGAGCAGCGGGCCGAGTTCGCCACCCAGCTCGCCCAGCTCGACCCGCACGAGGTGCCGATGAACTTCCTCAACCCCCGGCCGGGCACCCCGCTGGGCGACCAGCCGGTGGTCGAGGGCAAGGACGCGCTGCGGGCCATCGCCGCGTTCCGGCTGGCGATGCCGCGCACGATCCTGCGCTTCGCCGGCGGTCGCGAGATCACCCTGGGCGACCTGGGCACGCGGGACGGGTTGCTCGGCGGTATCAACGCGGTGATCGTCGGCAACTACCTGACCACGCTGGGTCGTCCCGCCACGGCCGACCTGGAGCTGTTGCGAGACCTGAAGATGCCGGTCAAGGCACTGTCGGCGACGATCTGATGTTCTGCGACCGGTGCGGCGAGCCGGCCGTGCGGGGTGATCACTCCGGGTGCGCCTCGGCGCGGGCGCTGGAGCCGCCACGCTACTGCCCGGAGTGCCGCCGGCGCATGAAGGTGCAGGTCGTGCCGACCGGCTGGACAGCTACCTGCGTCGAGCACGGCACCCACACGTCATAAGCGGGACGTCGCCTTGCCGACCTCACGGTGACCCGCGATCGGCAACGTCACACTGACCAACGTGCCGTCGCGTTCGGCCGGCCCCGCCCCGAGGCGTCGCAGGGTGCGCAGCATCGCCACGTTGTCGGCGCCGGTGTGCGCGATCAGCGCGGCGAAGCGGGTGTGCTCGGCGTACTTGACCAGGCGGCGCAGCAGAGCGGTGCCGAGGCCACGCCGCTGCCAGCCGTCCTCGATCAGCATCGCGATCTCGCCCAGCTCACCCTCGGCGAGCAGGTTGGCCATCGCCGCGACACGGTCGTCGGAGAGGGCCAGCAGGGTGTGTCCGCCGCCGGCCGGTTCGAGCAGCCGGGCCAGCCGGGTTTCGTTCGGGACGCCGCCACCCAGGTAACGGCTCTGCACGGTCGCCGCGGAACTGCGAGCGTGCAGAGCCCGTACGCCCTCGAGGTCGTCGATCGTCGCGGCCCGGATCAGCAACTCGGCGCCGTCGGGCAGCAGCAGCGTGGTCTGCCCCTCCTGGCGGCGCAGCATCGCACCGGAGAGCTCGACCAGGGCCTGTGCCCGCGCGTATTCGGCCGGGGTGAACGCCGGAACGGCCCGCAGCACCTCGAAGGAGCCGCCGGCCGGATCGGCCAGGGTCATCCGTGCGGCCTCGTATCCCGGTCGCCCGGTCAGCGGCTCGGGACGCCAGCGCACCTCGGTCGCGTCGAGCAGGGCGACCAGCGCCTCGCCCAGCGCGTCGG
>DASRYP010001039.1:0-17658 GCA_035687165.1 Actinoplanes sp.
ACTCTAGTTATATTTCCCGATGACCAAGAACATCAGCCATCGACGGGCCACACATGTGTGATGCCGCCCTGACGGGTCATGCCCGGTCGGGCGCATCTGAGCCCGGCCGAGAGGGGCTGAGTTGAGACCGTTATCCGTACCGTCCGCGACCCGGCGGGTGGGAGCGGCTGCCGCCGGTGTCGTCCTGCTCGCGGCGTTGCTGCCGACGCAGGCGCAAGCCGCGCCGCTACCCGGCGCCGTGACCGGGGCGTCCGACAGCAAGTCGCAGCGGCGAGCCGACTACGACAGCCGGCAGAACCTGGTCGCCGTGGCGGCCGCACAACCCACCGTTGCCTTGAGTCGCGCCGTCGTTCCGGCGCCGTCGGTTTCCGCGGTGAACACTCTGCGTGACTCCCTCGGGGTGCAGGGGATCGTCGACATCGATCGGTCGACCGGCACTCCGCGCCGGGTGGCGAAGCTGGACGGCTTCCTCACCGGGCCGAGCAAGAAGAAGCCGACCGCCATCGCGTTCGACTACATCAAGGCCCACCCCGAGGTCTTCGGGATCGACGCGGCCGACCTGGCCACCCTCGAGCTGCGCCAGGACTACGTCGACATCGCGGGCACCCACCACCTGAGCTGGGTGCAGGTGGCCGACGGCGTGCCGGTGTTCGGTAACGGGCTGAAGGCGCACGTCGCCAAGGACGGCCGGCTCGTCCAGGTCGACGGCTCCCCACTGCAGTCGCTGCCGTCCGCGGCCGGCGCGGCCAAGGTGAGCGCCACCGGCGCCCGCGCCGCCGCGGTGAAGGACGTCTTCGGCACCTCCGCCGCCAAGGTCACCAAGACCGCGGACGGTACGACGTCGTTCAGCGACAACGGCACCGCCAAGCAGGTCTGGTTCCAGACCGCCACCGGCGTACGCCTGGCCTGGCAGACGATCGTCGTCACCGAGGGCTACGTCCACGTGATCGACGCGCAGAGCGGTGAGGTCCTCTACCGGCACAGCACGATCGCCAGCGACGCTGCCGACGCCTGGACGAACTACCCCGGCGCCCCCCGTGGCGGCAAGCAGGTCAAGGTCGACCTCACCGCCAAGGGCTGGCTGCCGGCCAACGCGCGGCAGCTCTCGGGTAACGTCGCCCACGTCTATTCGGACGTGAACGACAACAACCTCCCGGACGCCGCCGAGGAGGTCGGCCCGTCCGGCCTGATGAAGTGGGACTACCCCCTCGTCGACTTCAACGACGAGGTCGGCGGCCTCTGCTCGACCGCGTTCCCTTGCTCCTGGGACCCGGAGACGCCCTTCTCGTGGCAGACCAACCGCAAGCAGAACGCGGTGCAACTCCTCACGTTCCTGGGCACCTTCCACGATCACCTGAAGGCCTCGCCGATCGGGTTCACCCGTGCGGCCGGTAACTTCGAGGCGCAGGACGGCGACGCGGTGCAGGGCCAGGCGTTGGACGGCGCCAACACGGCGAACGGCCTGCCCGACGCCGCCCACAGCGACAACGCCGACATGAACACCCCGCCGGACGGTATCCCGCCCGTCATGCAGATGTTCCTGTTCAACCCCGGTCCGGGGACCGTTGCCGCCAACGCCGGTGACGAGTCGGACGTGGTGTTCCACGAGTACACGCACGGCCTCTCCAACCGCCTCGTGGTCGACGCGGCCGGCAACTCCGGTCTGATCGGTCAGCAGGGCGACTCGATGGGCGAGGCGTGGAGCGACTTCTACGCTCTCGACTACCTGGTCGACCAGGGTCTCGAGAAGGACACCGCGAAGCCGGGCGAGATGCTGGTCGGCAAGTACTGGACCGCGGGCAGCACGATCCGCTCCGAGCCGGCCGACTGCACGGTCGGCGCGTCGGCCACGATCTGCCCCGGCACCGCGGGCGCCGGCTCCGGTGGCTACACATACGGCGACTTCGGCAAGATCTCGTCGCGGGGCGCCGAGGTGCACGCCGACGGTGAGATCTGGGCGCAGACCCTGTGGGACCTGCGTACGGCGATCGGCACCAAGAAGGCTCAGTCGATCGTGACCCGGGCGATGGAGCTCTCCCCGTCGAACCCGTCCTTCCTGGACATGCGTAACTCGATCCTCGCCGCCGACCTGGTCGTCAACAAGGGCGACAACCAGAAGACGATCTGGAAGGTCTTCGCCAAGCGAGGCATGGGCTACTTCGCGGCCGCCGTCGACGGCGCCGACGTCCAGCCGGTCGAGGACTTCTCGACCCCGCCGCCGGCGAGCACCCCGCGGGGCACGCTCAAGGGCAAGGTGACCGACCAGGACACCAAGGCCGCCATCCCGGGCCTGACCGTCGGCTTCGGCGGCCACGCCTCCGGCTTCGCCGGTGGCTACCGGGCCACCACGGCAGCGGACGGCACCTACACGATCTCCGGGATCCTCCCGGGGACGTACGCCAAGGTGTTCGCCCGGGGCGCCGGCTACGACGAGGTCGTGAAGACGCTCTCGATCAACTCCGGCACGACGACCGAGAACTGGACGGTCCGCAAGGACTGGGCGGCCTCCTCGGGCGGCGCCGGACTCCTGAGCTTCACCGGTCCGGACTACACGCCGTTCGGCTGTGGCCCGGCCCAGCTGATCGACCAGTCGCAGGGTGCCGGCTGGGGGTCGGACGTCGCCCCGGAGGGACAGAACGTCGTGATCCGGCTCTCCGGCGCGGTGAATGTCTTCGAGTTGTTGATCAACCCATCCGCCACCTGTGGTGACGACACGACCGCTTCGACGGGCAAGTACACCGTCGAGACCTCGGTCGACGGTACGGCCTGGACGTCCGCCGCGAGCGGCACGTTCGCGCCGGACACCGTCACCCCGACCGTGGTCCCGCTCGCCGCGGGTTCGGGCGACGGCATCAAGTTCGTCCGTTACACGATGCTGACCACGCAGGGCCAGGACTTCGGTCTCTGCCCGGCCGACCAGCCGCCGTCGTTCAGCGGCTGTGTCTTCCAGGACAGCACCGAGCTGTCGATCTACGGGCTGGCCGCGTAACACATACCACGACTGATACCGGTCGCCGTCCCCGGACGGCGACCGGTATCATGTGAGGCATGGCTCGGCGCTCCCTGCTTCTTAGCAAGCCGTGCTGCTCCCGCCCCTAAGGCGGCACAGCACGGCGACCCCTCCTGCGTGAGGGGTTTTTTTGTGCCCACGCTTTTGTGCCCAGCCACCTCATAGACGAGAAGACGGATGCCGACGATGAGCGAGTCAGAGACCCCGAAGTTTCGTTACACCGCCGCGCTGGCCAACGAGATCGAGCCGCGCTGGCAGGCCTTCTGGGCCGAGCACGGGACCTTCCACGCGCCCAACCCGTCCGGTGAGCTGGCCGACCCCGCGCACCCGCGGGCCGGCGCACCCAAGCTGCACGTGCAGGACATGTTCCCGTACCCGTCGGGGTCCGGTCTGCACGTCGGTCACCCGCTCGGCTACATCGGCACCGACAGCTACACCCGCTACCAGCGCATGGCCGGCTTCAACGTGCTGCACCCAATGGGCTTCGACGCCTTCGGCCTGCCCGCCGAGCAGTACGCGGTGCAGACCGGCACGCACCCGGCGGTCACCACGGCGGCCAACGTCGAGCGCTACAAGGGCCAGCTGCGCCGGCTGGGCCTGGCCTACGACGACCGGCGCACGTTCGCGACCACCGACCCGGACTACTACCGGTGGACGCAGTGGATCTTCCTGCAGGTCTTCAACTCCTGGTTCGACCCCGAGGTGCGCAAGGCCCGCCCGATCGCGACGCTGATCGCCGCGTACGAGGAGGGCTCGAAGCCGACCCCGGACGGCCGGGCGTGGGCCGAGCTGTCGCCGGTCGAGCGCCGCAAGCTGATCGACGACCACCGCCTGGCGTACGTCAGCGAGGCTCCGGTCAACTGGTGCCCCGGGCTGGGCACCGTGCTGGCCAACGAGGAGGTCACCCCCGAGGGGCGCAGCGAGCGCGGCAACTATCCGGTCTTCAAGCGCAGCCTGAAGCAGTGGATGATGCGGATTACGGCGTACGGGGATCGCCTGGTCGAGGACCTGGACACGCTGGACTGGCCCGAGCCCGTCAAGATGATGCAGCGCAACTGGATCGGCCGCTCGCGCGGCGCACACGTCGACTTCACGGTCGGCGCAGACAAGATAACCGTCTTCACCACGCGGCCCGACACCCTGTTCGGCGCCACCTACCTGGTGCTGGCCCCGGAGCATTCGCTGGTCGACGACATCGCGCCGACCGAGTGGCCCGCGGGGACGAATCGGGCGTGGGTCGGCGGTCATGCCTCCCCGCGCGAGGCGATCGCCGCATATCGGGCGGCGGCCGCGGCCAAGACCGAGGAACAGCGCACCGAGGGCAAGGAGAAGACCGGCGTCTTCACCGGGGCATACGCCGTCAACCCGGTCAACGGCGCGAGCGTCCCGATCTTCATCGCCGACTACGTGCTGGCCGGCTACGGCACCGGCGCGATCATGGCGGTGCCCGGCCAGGACACCCGGGACTGGGAGTTCGCCGAGGTCTTCGAGCTGCCGATCATCCGTACGGTCCAGGCCCCCGACGACTTCGAGGGCGCGTTCACCGGCGAGGGCCCGGCGATCAACAGCGATTGGCTGGACGGCAAGGAGATCGTCGAGGCCAAGGCCGAGATGATCGCCTGGCTGGAGCAGCACGGCCACGGCCGGGGCGCGACCACGTTCCGCCTGCGTGACTGGCTGTTCAGCCGGCAGCGCTACTGGGGCGAGCCGTTCCCGATCGTCTACGACGAGACCGGCCTGCCCGTCGCGCTGCCCGACTCGATGCTGCCGGTCGTGCTGCCCGACGTCGACGACTTCTCGCCGCGTACCTTCGACCCGGAGGACGCCGACAGCGAGCCCGAGACCCCGCTGTCGCGCAAGAAGGACTGGGTCGACGTCGAGCTGGACCTGGGCGACGGCCTGAAGACGTACACCCGCGAGACCAACACCATGCCGCAGTGGGCCGGCTCCTGCTGGTACGAGCTGCGCTACCTGGACCCGCACAACGACAAGGCGCTGGTCGACCCCGACAACGAGGCCTACTGGATGGGCCCGCGGCGCGACGGCGACTGCGGCGGCGTGGACCTGTACGTCGGCGGCGTCGAGCACGCGGTGCTGCACCTGCTGTACGCCCGCTTCTGGCACAAGGTCCTGTTCGACCTGGGCCACGTCTCGTCGTTCGAGCCGTTCCGCAAGCTGTTCAACCAGGGCTACATCCAGGCGTACGCCTACCGGGACGCCCGCGGCGTGATCGTGCCGGCCGAGGAGGTCACCGAGACCGACGGCAAGCATGTGTACGACGGCGTGGAGGTCATCCGCGAATACGGCAAGATGGGCAAGTCGCTGAAGAACGTCGTCACCCCCGACGAGATGTGCAAGCGGTACGGTGCGGACACGTTCCGGGTGTACGAGATGGCGATGGGCCCGCTGGACGTCTCGCGCCCGTGGGAGACCCGCGCGGTGATCGGCTCGCAGCGCTTCCTGCAGCGCGTCTGGCGCCTGGTCGTCGACGAGGAGACCGGCGCCGTCCGGGTGGTCGACGAGCCGCTGGAGCCGGCCGTCCGCAAGCACCTGCACCGCACGATCGCCGGTGTCCGGGAGGACCTGGACGAACTGCGCTTCAACACGGCGATCGCCAAGCTGATCGAGCTGACGAACACGCTGACCCCGCTGCCGTCGGTGTCCCGGGAGGCGGTCGAGCCGCTGGTGCTGATGCTGGCGCCGTTCGCGCCGCACCTGGCCGAGGAACTGTGGGGCAAGCTGGGTCACACCGGCACGCTGGCCTACTCGGCGTTCCCGGTGGCCGACCCGGCCCAGCTGGTCGCCGAGTCGATCACCTACCCGGTGCAGGTCAACGGCAAGGTCAAGGCGCGGGTCGAGGTGTCGCCGTCGGCGCCTGAGGCCGAGGTGCGCGAGCAGGCGCTGGCCGCGATCGCCGACGCCCTGACCGGCCGCACCCCGAAGAAGGTCATCGTCGTCCCGGGCCGCCTGGTCAGCGTCGTCGTCTGATCCTTCTCAAGCGGAACCCGCCGGCATTCCTACGGCGGGTTTTTGCTTGCCCGCACAACCCCGCCGCAAGCAAAACCCCGCCGCGGACGAAAGCGGCGGGGTTCAGCTCGACCAGGTCAGGCGGCGACGGCCTCGGCGGCTGGGGCCTTCTTCGCGGAGCGTTTCCACCACACGAGGATGCCGGTCGTGAGGATGAAGCCGATCAGGGCGGGCGCGAGCGACAGCGGGCTCATCTCGCCGGGCCGGACGACCGCGGCACCGATGACGGCGTAGGAGACCGCGGACGGGATCGAGGCCAGCGTGGTGCCGAGCAGGTAGCGCTTGCGGCAGACGCTGGTGGTGCCGTAGGCGTAGCCGATCAGGCCGAAGGGGGCCAGCGGCAGGAAGCGGACCAGCAGCACCGCGGAGAGGCCGCGGCGGTTGAGCCAGCCGTCGAGGCGCTGCAGCTTGCCGCCGGTGCGAGCCGACAGGGCGCCCCGGCCGACCCAGCGGCCCGCGTAATAGGTGGCGGCAGCGGCGATCACGGCGGCCGCCAGGGCGGTCGCCGCGCCGGTGGCCGCGCCGAGCAGCGCGCCGCAGGCCAGGGTGATCGCCGTGCGCGGGACCAGCACCGACAGGAGCAGGCCGCCGATCACCGCGATCACGACCGCGGCGGCGGGGCCGAGGCGGGCGAACTGGTCGGCGATCTCCTGGAGGGGCAGGACGAAAGCGGCGACGCCGACGGCGGTGAGCACGAAGCCCAGGACGCCGAAACGGACAACGCGGCGCTTCCAGCCCATCGGGGTGGCCGCCGGGGTCTCTGGCTGCGAAGGCTGAGGAACCTGAGAGTCCGCCGCGAGATGCGCGCCCCGCGGGGCGATCAGGATGTCAGTCATGCAGGAATACCGCCCAATGCTCGTCGGGTCAGGGCTCGTCGGGTCAGGGCTTGCCGGGTCGGGGCTTGCCGGGTCGGGGCTCGTCGGGTCGGGGCTTGCCGAGTCGGGCTTGGCGGTCAGGCACCGGCTGCGGCCAGTCTCTCGGCTCGCAACCGCTCGGACCAGGTGTCGTCGACCGGGGAAAGACTATCCGCGCCGATCGCCCAACGCAGTAGCAGATCGGCTATCGCTGGGTTGCGGGCCAGCGCGGGCCCGTGGGAGTAAGTCCCGAGAATCTTCCCGTGCCATGCTCCCTCGGTTTGGCTGTCATTGCCAATGCCGGCGGTCACTCGGGCGAGCGGGGCGACGCCGGGGCCCAGGTGGGTGCGGCCGCCGTGGTTCTCGAAACCGCTCAGCGGGGGCAGGCCCAGCCGGGGGTCGATGTCGCCCCGAAGTTCGCCGACGGCTCGGGTCTCGCCGCGGTCGGAGTGCAGGTCGAGCAGGCCCAGGCCGGGGCATTTGGCGCCCTTCGCGAAGAACGAGTGGCCGAAGAGCTGGTAACCGGCGCAGATCGCCAGGACCGCGGCGCCCTGGTTGACCGCGCGGTGCAGGCCACCGTCGTTGATCAGCCGCTGGGCGGCGAGCGCCTGCGGGCCGTCCTCGCCGCCGCCGATCAGGTAGATGTCGGCGGTCGAGGGCATCGGCTGGTCGGAGCGCACCGAGTAGGTCTCGACGGGGATGCCGCGCATCGCCGCACGGCGGGCCAGGATGAGCAGATTGCCCCGGTCGCCGTAGGTGGAGAGCAGGTCCGGATAGATCCAGACGATGCGGAGCGTGCTGTCGCTCATGATTTTCCTCGGTTCTCCGCCGCGGGGAGGCTCAGTTGACACGGTCCAACTCCGCTCGGATGTCCTGGAACGCCGTGTAGTTGGCGATCACCTCGAGGCGTCCCGGTGGCACCGACCGGATTACCTCCTCGAAAGACGTAACGTGCCGGAACGGGATTCCGTTCACCTCGAGGCGGACCGCGAGGTCGTAAGCTCGGTCGCCGGTGATCAGCACCGGGCGGTCGTGCAGGGGCGAGAAGTCGACGTCGTAGAGCCACGACGTGTCGAACCCGTCGGGGTCGCGGGCGTTGATCGAGAGCAGCGTGGGCGCGTGCTCGGCCATGTCGAACGCCTCCAGCCAGCTCGCCGGGTTCTTGGCCAGCAGCAGGCGGATGTTGCGACCGTCGCGGTCGACCTGGGCGTAGCGGCCGGCGATCGAGGTGACCGTGGAGAGCCGGGGCAGGGCTTCTATCGGCCGTACGCCGAATTCGGCCGCGACGGCCAGTGCGGTCGCCGCGTTGCCCAGGTTGACTGTGCCGGGCAGTTGCAGCTTGACCAGGTGCCAGTCGCCGCGCGGGTCCATGACGCCGTCGTCCTCGACGCGCCACTGGGCCTTGGGACGGCGCAGCGGGCAACCCGTGCACCACCAGTCGCCGTTGGCCCGCTCGATCGGGTCGCCGCTCTCGGGGCAGACCCACGAGTCGTCCATCCAGCGCTGGCCGGCGCTGAACCAGGTGACGCGCGAGGAGCCCCGGGCCGCCCAGACCACCAGCGGGTCGTCGGCGTTGGCGACCACGGAGACGTCGGGGTGGCCGGCGAGGGCGGTGCGCCACATCTGCGCCATCATCGCGACCTCTTTGGCCCGGTCGAGCTGGTCGCGCGAGAGGTTGAGCAGGGCCACCACCCGGGGCTGGGTCTCGTCGATCACCCGGGCCAGGTAGTGCTCGTCGACCTCGAGCACCGCGAACGGTGTCGTCCCCGCCTTGGCCAGCGCCGACGTGTGCCCGGTGGGCATGTTGGCGCCGAAGGAATTGGTGGCCACCGGGCCGAGTACGCCGAGAGCGGCGGCCGCCAGCCGGGTGGTGGTCGTCTTGCCGTTGGTGCCGGAGACGAGCGCGATCGCCCGGCCGGCCGCGAGGTGGCCCAGCAGGTCAGGGTCGATCTTGAGGCCGATCCAGCCGCCGATGACCGAGCCGTCGCCGCGGCCCGCGGCCCTGGAGAGCGCGGCCGCGGTCTTCGACACGGAGGTCGCGACCTTGGCCCGCAGGGGCAATTTCCCGTCCGTCACGGCGACGAGGGTACCGGAACGGGAGGTTACGTCGAGTTGTCGAGTGTCTGCTTTCAGTCCTCCGCCCCGACGCTCCACACGAGGCATTGAGATTAACCGTTCGGTGGAGAACATTTCGGCCGCTGGGGAGGGTTGGGACGGCGTACGAGGGAAGGAGAGGTCGTTGTCACTCGAATGATTGCCGCCAATTCTGTGTTCTGTTTCACCCGTAACCTTCGACGTTTAGTAGTTCATCAATCACTAGTCGTCATGGCATTTGTTTAGCCGTGGTAACAAAACGGACAGCCTCCGCTGTGCCAAACACGTTCGGTGACTGAACCGCTTCCGGCAACCCACAGAAATTTCAGGTAGCAAGGTCTGGCCGGTGGCACCCGCTGCCGCTCGTGACGATCTGTTCAACGCCGAGCCCTGCCCCGGGCCGATCATCACGACCACCCGAGTACCTGAACGACCACAAAGGCATACGGGGGCAGGGACGGGGGACCCAATCGCGGTCCGCTCCACGCCACCCGCTCCGGTGGCGATCACGGAGTGACCTTGGGGTGAAGCCGCTTCGGCGGCCGGGCAGCCTTCCCGCCCGAACCCGACAGCTAACCTCGCAGGCGTGCCGGAGGGATATCTCTACCGTGCACGAACACAGTTCGAGCCGGGGCCGCCGTATGGCCGGTGCCGGCACCATCGCACTGTCTCTGGGTCTCTGCCTCTGCGCCGGCCAGTTGGTCGGCACGCCGGCCGCCAGTGCCGCTGCCGCCCCGGTCGTCAAGGCGGCGGCAGCCTCGGCCAGGGTCAAACCGGTGGTGACGACCAAGGTGTCCACCCGGACCCTGAAGGTCGGCCAGAAGGTCAAGGTGACCGCGAAGTACATCAACCCCACCAACGGCACAGTGGTCAAGTCGGGCTCGGTGCGTCTGCAGGCGCTCCGGGGTGGCAAGTGGCTGAACTGGCAGACCAAGAGCGTCGGCAGCAACGGCACCGTCACGCTCACCGCCGCGCCCAAGATCACGGGTGACCTCCGCGCCGTCTACCTCGGAACCTCGAAGTTCGCCCCGCTCTACGGGGGCAAGTTCCGGATCAAGGTAGTCAGCGCGAACAACGGCAACAAGATCCTCAACGAGGCCAAGAAGCACGTCGGCGCGCTCTACAAGTTCGGCGCCGTCGGGCCCAAGCGCTTCGACTGCTCCGGCTACACGATGTACGTGTATCGCAAGGCCGCGGGCAAGAAGCTGGCCCACAAGGCCAACGCACAGCAGAATTCCGGCAGGTCGGTCGCCAAGTCCAAGAAGCAGGTCGGCGACCTGATTATCTTCCGTAACGGCTCCTACGGCTACCACGCCGGCATCTACGCCGGCAGTGGCTACATGTACGACTCGCCGCACACGGGTGCCCGGGTGTCCAAGCGCAAGCTGTTCGGTTCGAACTACGTGGTCCGCCGCCTGGTCTGAGGACCAGGGCACGGATTACGGCACACAGTGGGGGCGCGACCGGTTTCGGTCGCGCCCCCACTGTCGTCTCTTCCCCCGCTTGAGCGGTTCATCAGGCCTGGGGCAGGCCGGGGGGCGAGGTCACTGTCCGCAGTGCGGCTGGTGATCTTGACAAGCCGCGCGGCGCGGGAGGGTGGAGGGCCCGCGTCGCCCTGGCCTGCTCCGGGCGGCGTCGTAGGTATAGAGGTCGGCACGCGTCCGGCGGCGTCGGGTGCCGGCGGGCGCTGTTCCATCTTGGGCGGTGCCGATCGCCTGCCGGTGCGAGGAAATCTCGCGTCAGAAGCTCGCTGCTCCACTGTTCTTATTGTCTCTTATTGTCGCGGCGGATCGCCCGGAGTTCGGCTCCGCCGATGGAGATCGTGCCGACCGCGGGCCTGGACGGCGCGGCGATTCTGCGGTACCGGGCTCTCGGTCCTCCACTTTCCTCCTGGGAGGGGGTTGACAGCGTTTTCGGGTGGGATGTTTGGGCGTGTTTGAAGGTATTCTTGACAGGTGGGGTTAGAGGATGTCGGAAACCGGACGAGCTTGATCACGTTCGCGCCCTCCACTGCGCGCGCAGCGCGTTGAGCTGGGGTTTCGTGCGCGAGTCGGGTTCGCGATCCCGGCCATTCCGCTTGCGGGTGGAGGGAAGTGGAGTAAGGTGGAGCGCAGTGGCAGGGCCGAGGGAGAACTTCTTCAGGGACCTGCCGGCCCGAGTTGACAGGCGGACCGCGAACCGCCCGGGGCAGGGGGTTGAGGCCGATGTTTCTCGGCACGCACACCCCCCGCCTCGACGACAAGGGGCGGCTGATCCTCCCGGCGAAGTTTCGTGATGAGCTGGCGGGAGGTGTCGTGATCACCAAAGGGCAAGAGCGTTGCTTGTACGTGTTCCCGATGCCGGAGTTCCAGCGCATCGCCGGTCAACTACGCGAGGCGCCGGTGACCAACAAGGCGGCCCGGGCCTACAGCCGGGTCTTCTTCGCCAGCGCGCATGACGAGATCCCGGACAAGCAGGGGCGGGTAACCATCCCGGCGCACCTCCGGGAGTACGCGGCTCTCGACCGTGAGCTCGTCGTGATCGGCGCGAGCACCCGCGTGGAGATCTGGGACAAACGGTCCTGGGAGGACTACCTCGCGGCGAGCGAAGACGAATTCGCCGACATCGAGGAGGGGGTGCTGCCCGGCGGACTGTAAGGCGTGGCACTCGGCTGGGCCCGCGAAGGCCCGGACGTCGCCGCTTCCGTACTGCGAGATCTCCAGCCGCTCCCGCACCTGGCGCCTCTTCCCCGGCGCCAGGCGCGTGTCCGGCCTTGGGCGCGCCCGATGGCAACGGGCACGAGCGGATGGGGATCTGGCGGTACGGGCGGGCGTCCGGGGAGAGCCGCGGAACGGTGAGGTAGCAGTGACAGCCGGCAGATCGGTGTCGGTACGGGGCGCGCGTACGGTCAGGGCGGGGCGGTGATGGGGGTCGACATGGGGGAGCTTCGCGGCACGCACGTGCCCGTGCTGCTCGAGCGTTGCCTCGACCTGCTCGCTCCCGCACTGCGGCTGCCGGGCGCCGTGCACGTCGACTTCACGCTGGGGCTCGGCGGTCACGCCGAGGCTGTTCTCAAACGGTTCCCGGAGGTCGTCCTCATCGGACTCGACCGGGACACCGAGGCGCTGACCCACGCCGGCCGCCGGCTGGCCCGGTTCGCCGACCGCACGCACCTGGTGCACGCGGTCTTCGACGAGTTGCCCAGGGTTCTCGACGAGCTCGGCCTGCGCGTGTTCCACAGCGGACTGTTCGATCTCGGCGTGTCCTCGTTGCAGCTCGACGAGGCGGACCGCGGTTTCGCGTACGCCCAGGACGCCCCTCTCGACATGCGGATGGACCAGGAGTCCGGCTTCACCGCCGAACAGGTCGTCAACGAGTACGAGCCGGGCGCGCTGGTGCGGATCCTGCGGGTCTATGGCGAGGAGAAGTTCGCGCCGCGGGTCGTCTCGTCGATCGTCCGCGAGCGGCAGCAGGGCCGGATCACCTCGACGGCCCGGCTGGCCGAGCTGGTCAAGAACGCGATCCCGGCCGCGGCGCGGAGAACCGGTGGAAACCCCGCCAAAAGAACGTTTCAAGCGCTGCGTATCGAGGTAAATGGCGAACTCGCCGCGATCGAGTCGGCCGTTCCGGCGGCGTTGGACGCGTTGGCCCCGAAAGGGCGCCTTGTGGTGATGAGCTACCAGTCTTTGGAGGACCGGATCGTCAAGCGCGCCTTCGCCGAGCGGGCACGCAGCACCGGGCCGATCGACTTGCCGGTCGAACTGCCCGGGACGGGTCCGACGCTGCGGTTGCTGACGAAGGGGTCAGAACCACCCAGCGAGCAGGAGGTCGCGGACAACCCGCGGGCGGCTTCGGTGAAGCTGCGCGCAGTCGAACGCCGCGACCCGAACGATGCAACACCGGGGACCGCCCGCGAACGGTCCCGAAGGACTACAACGCACGGGGGACAAGGGCGGTTACGCCCGGGGGAACGTGAAGAGGGGGAGGGGAGAGCATGAGCGAGCGCACCCAGGCGCCGCGGTCGGGGGGCCGGTCCGCGGAACCGCAGCGTCCGGCGAACGGACGGCGCGACACGGGGACGAGCCGCGATGCGGGCACCTCGGGAGGTGCCGGCCGGGGGGCGCGGCGCCTCGCCGACGGGGTCGAGGACGCCACGCCGCGCCGGTCCGACACGCGCCGGTCAGGGACCCGGAACGACGAGGACCGTCGGCGCACTACCCGGGACGCGAGCCAGGAGCGGGGCGAGGCCCGTCCGGCGCGGTCCCGCACGAGAGAGACCAAGCGAGAGGCCGAGGACGTACGAGGTAACGCGCGCGGCACCAGCGCGGCGCGACCGAAGGCGCGCGATACCGACGGTGTGCGGGCCAAGGCGCGCGATACCGACGGTGTGCGGGCCAAGGCGCGTGGTGTCGATCGCAAGGTGCCTGTGGGTCTTGGCGGGCGTGGCCGGGCCACCGCGGGACGGGGCAAGGCGGACGCTCCGATCGACGGTGCGACGGCACTGCAGATCGAGGTCGAGCCGCTGCGTTCCACCGACGGGAGCACGGGGCCGCGCCTGAAGGTCGCGCCGCCGCCGCCGCTCCAGGGTGGACCGCGCGCGCCGTTCGTCGCGTCGGTGATCGGACTGGTGATCGTCGGGGTGCTCGGCATCCTGCTGATCAACACGAAGACCAACGAGAACTCGTTCCGCATCGACGACCTGAAGAAGCAGAACACCGCGCTGGAGAATCAGCGTCAGGATCTGGATCAGCAGGTGGTTGAGGCGTCGAGTATCGGCAACCTGGACGCCGCGGCCCGCCGGCTCGGTCTGGTCAAGGCCAAGACCGAGGACGTGGCCCAGATTCGGCTGCCCGACGGGAAGATCATCAACTTCCGCAAGCCGTCGACCGGGAAGCTGTCGCCGACCGCGCGGAAGGGCGTCTACGAGCCGGATCTAGTCTCGCCCGACGGCATCGGGCGGTAAGGCTTGATGCCGCCTCGAGCCGACGACACTCCACCGCGCCGGGGCGCTCAGCCCCGGCGCGGCACGTCTCGTGACCTGCCCGCCACCGAGGACGGGACGAACGACAAGCAGGGCCGTGGATTCGGCGGCATCGGCGACGCGCGGGCCTACACCCCACGCGGCCGCACGGTGGCCGAACGAGACCAGCGCACCCGCTCACCGCGGGCCGCGCGCACCGCCGACCCGTTCCGGCCCGCGCTGCAGGTGCTCGAGGGCGGTCAGCCGCCGCGCCGGGGGCGCCAGGCCGCCGCCGAGACCGAGGCGCCGGCCGAGCGAGCCGCGTTCAAGCAGGACAGGCTCAAGCCGGAGAAGAAGGACCGGCAGCCGTCGCGCAGCCGTCGCCCCGGGCCTGACGACGAGCCGGACGAGCTCGGCCGTCGTCGTGCCCGCACAGTGGCGAAGAGTGGCTCCGGCACGCGTACCGTCGCCGACCGCGGGCGCGGGCGGACGACCGCGACGAAGCCGGCCCGATCGAGCCGCACCAGCGCCACGTCGCGTACGGCGGGAAAGGCCGGACGACCACGGAACGTGACCGGACCGCGGGTCGACCGCACCGCCCGCGCGGTCGCGGCCGAACCGCCCAGGCTGGCCAACGGCGTCCGGCGGCTGCGGATCGGTGCCGTCCTCGCGCTCTCCCTCTTCGTGATGATCGGTGTGCGGCTGGTGATTCTGCAGGTCGCCTCGTCGCCGTCGGACGCCGCCCGGCTGATGGAGCTGCGCGAGGGCCGGCTCGCCGAGGTGCGGCTGCCGGCGCCGCGGGGCAGCGTCCTCGACCGCGACGGGACCGTGCTGGCGCACAGCGTCGAGGCCCGGTTCGTCGGCGCCGACCCCGAGCTGGTCAAGGATCCGACCCGCACCGCGTCGATCCTCTCGCCGGTGATCGGCGTCCCGGTCTCCGAGCTGATCCCGAAGATGAAGCGGCACAAGCGGCCCGGCGGCGGCCAGTCCCGGTTCGAGTTCCTGGCCCAGGGCGTCGACATCTCGGCCGGCGACCGGATCGCCGCGATGAAGCTCGACGGCATCGTGGTCAAGGAGGACGAGCGGCGCGACGTGCCGAACGCCGACCTGGCGGCGAACCTGATCGGCTGGACCGGCGCCGACAACTCCGGACTGGAGGGCCTCGAGGCGCGCTACGACTCACTGCTGCGCGGCACCGACGGCCAGCGGGTCTTCGAGATCGGCAAGGGCGACCTGAACAAGCCGATCCCGAGCGGGTTCGAGAAGTACACCGAGCCGCAGCCGGGCACCTCGCTGAAGCTGACCATCGACGGCGACCTGCAGTACGAGGTGCAGCGCATCCTGGCCGAGCAGGGCAAGAAGTGGAAGGCCCGGATCGCCGGTGCCGTGGTGCTCGACGTGCGGACCGGTGAGGTGCTGGCCCAGGCCAGCTATCCGGCCTACAACGCCGCGAAGCCGCTGGCCTACACGCCGACCGAGCGGGAGGACGTGCCGAGCAGCATCGTGGCCGACCCCGGCTCGATCCACAAGGCGTTCATCTTCGGCGCGGCCCTGCAGGAGGGGCTGATCAAGCCGGACTCCACGCTGGCCATCGGCCCGGCCCTGGAGCGGGGCGGCTACATCTTCCAGGACAGCCACAAGCAGCCCAAGGGCACCAAGATGACGATGCCGGGCCTGCTGGCCTACTCGTCGAACGTGGGTACGATCCTGATCGGCGACATGCTCGGCAAGCAGCGGGTCTACGAGTATCAGCAGAAGTTCGGGCTGGGCAAGCCGACCAACGAGGGCGTGCTGGGCGAGGCGGAGGGCCGGATCCTCGCGCCGGACGAGTGGAGCGGCTCGGCGTCGGGCTCGGTGCCGATCGGGATGAGCGTGGACGCCACGCTGGTGCAGATGGCGGCGGGCTACGCGGCGATCGCGAACGACGGCGAGTACGTCCAGCCGCACCTGATCAGTTCGATGATCTCGGGCAAGGACGGCGAGGTCACCGAGTCGGCGAAGCCGGAGCGGCACCGGGTGCTGAGCCCGAAGGTGGCGACCGAGCTGCGTTCGATGATGGAGGCGGTCGTCGACATCGACGGCGGCACGGGTACGCAGGCGGCGGTCGCCGGCTATCGGGTGGCGGGCAAGACCGGAACCGGCAAACGGCTGATCGACGGCCAGTACACGAGCGCCAACTACGGCTCGTTCATCGGCATGGCCCCGGCCGACAACCCGCGGTACGTCATCGCGGTCTCGGCGGACGTGCCGAAGGGCACCGGCGGCGAGGTGGCGGCCCCCGCGTTCGCCAAGATGATGTCCTTCGCGCTGCTGCACTACCGGGTGCCGCCGTCGTCCACGCCCGCCCCGAAGTTCAAGATCCACCCGTGACGATCTTGGGGCGCCGGATGGCGTTTTTCGCGCTGAGCCGGGCACGAGGTAGGGTCTGACGCCGTGCCCGGCATACCCCGTCCTGAGACCGTTTCTCCGTACCGGCTGGCACGCCTGGCGGCCCTGCTGCCGGCCACGCTGACCGGCGTCGATGCCGAGATCACCGGTGTGACGCACGACAGCCGCGCGGTCCGTCCCGGCGATCTCTACGCTGCCCTGCCCGGAGCCCACCGGCACGGCGCCGAGTTCATCGGCGACGTGCGGGCGGCTGGTGCGGCGGCGGTGCTGACGGACGCCGCCGGTGAGGCCGCGGCGGTGGCCGCGGGCCTGCCCGTGCTGGTGGCCGAGGACCCGCGTGCCGTGCTCGGCACGGCCGCCGCGGCGGTCTACGGCGACCCGTCCGGGCGGCTGACCATGATCGGCGTCACCGGCACCGCGGGCAAGACCTCGACGGCCTACCTGATCGAGTCGGGCCTGCAAGCGGCCGGCGTGGTCACCGGGCTGATCGGCACGGTCGAGACCCGCATCGGCGACCTGGTCGTGTCGAGCGTGCGCACCACCCCCGAGGCCACCGACGTGCACGCGATCCTCGCCACGGGCCTGGAGCGCGGGGTCACCGCCGTGGTGATGGAGGTCTCCAGCCACGCCCTGACGATCGGTCGGGTCAACGGGGTCGGCTTCACGGTCGGCGGCTACACCAACTTCGGCCTCGACCACCTCGACTTCCACGCCGACGCCGACGACTACTTCGCGGCCAAGGCGAAGCTGTTCGACGGCCGCTGCCGATTCGAGGTGCTCAACCTCGACGACCCGGCGCTGCGGCCGCTCTTCAAGCCCTCCACGATCAGTTACTCGGCGGCCGGCGACCCGGCGGCGACGTGGTGGGCCACCGACGTGCGCCCGTCCGATTTCGGCCAGCGGTTCGTCGCACACGGCCCGGCCGGCCCGGTCCATGCCGGGGTCGCGCTGCCCGGCCGGCACAACGTGGCGAACGCGCTGCTCGCCCTCGCGTCCCTGGTGGCCGCCGGCATCGACGCCAAGGTGGCCGCAGACGGCATCGCCGCCTGTCCGGGGGTTCCGGGTCGGCTCGAGCGGGTGACCGCGACCGGCGAGGTCCTGGGCGTCGTCGACTACGCGCACAAGCCGGACGCGATCGTGGCCGCCCTGGCCGCGCTGCGCGAGCTGGCGACCGGCCGCGGTGGCCGGCTGATCTGCCTGATCGGCGCGGGCGGCGACCGAGACAAGGGCAAACGCCCACTGATGGGCGCGGCTGCGGGGCGGGGTGCCGACCTGGTGATCGTGACGGACGACAACCCGCGTACCGAGGACCCCGCCGAGGTGCGGGCCGGGGTGCGGGCCGGTGC
>DASRYP010001040.1:0-5331 GCA_035687165.1 Actinoplanes sp.
CAGGGCTCTCGCCGCTGGTTGCGCTGGATCATCACCGACCCGGCGACCTGGCGGGACCTCGCCTGGCTCGTGCCCGGCGCGCTGATCGCGGTCGGGCTGGGGCTCACCACCCTGGCTCTGGTGATCTACGGAATGGCCGGCGCGTTGCTGCTGCCGCTCTGGCTGTTCCTGGGCGAGGTCTGGTTCGGGTACGCCCTGTTCTGGCCCACCGCGAACCTGACCGAGGCGTGGCTGGCCCTCCCCCAGGGCGTGGTGATCCTCGCGGGCGGGCTGGCCCTGGCGCCGCTGCTGCGCAAGACCCACTTCCAGTTCGCACGGCTCCTGCTGGCCCCGACCCCCGCCGCCGAACTGCGGCTGCGGGTCGCCCACCTGACCATGACCCGAGCCGACGCCATCGACGCGCAGGCCGCCGAACTGCGCCGCATCGAGCGGGACCTGCACGACGGCGCGCAGGCCCGGATGGTCTCGGTCGGGATGACGATCGGGCTGGCCGAGCGTCTCGTCCGCCGGGACCCGGCCGGGGCGCTCAAGCTGCTGGCCGAGGCGCGCGCCACCAGCACCGACGCGCTGGCCGAGCTGCGGCACCTGGTCCGCGGCATCCATCCGCCGGTGCTGGCCGAACGCGGCCTGGAAGGGGCCGTCCGGGCGCTGGCGATCAGCCTGCCGGTGCCCACCGACGTCACTTCCCACCTGCCTGGCCGGCTCGACACGCCTGTCGAGTCGGCGATCTACTTCGCGGTGGCCGAGGCGCTGGCCAACATGGGCCGACACAGCCACGCCCGGTCCGCCTGGGTCACCATCGACCACGCCGCCGGCGTGCTCAAGGTCGTAGTCGGCGATGACGGGGTCGGCGGCGCCGACTGTGCACGCGGCACCGGGCTGCAGGGCGTTGAACGTCGTCTCATCGCCTTCGACGGAACGATGGAGATCTCCTCCCCGCGAGGCGGTCCCACCGTCATGATCATGGAGATGCCGTGCGCGTTGTCATCGCCGAAGATCTGACCCTTCTGCGCGACGGGCTCACCCGGTTGATGGAGGCGTTCGACTTCGAGGTGGTCGAGGCCGTCGACAATGGTCCCGCGCTCCTGCCCGCGCTGCTCGGCCACCGGCCCGATGTGGCCATCGTCGACGTCCGGCTCCCGCCGACCTACAGCGATGAGGGCCTCAAGGCCGCCCTGGCCGCCCGCGCCAAGATTCCCGGGCTGCCCGTGCTGGTGCTGTCCCAGCATGTCGAACCGCTCTACGCCCGGGAACTGCTCACCGACAACCGGGGCGGGGTCGGCTATCTGCTCAAGGACCGCGTCTCCGACGTCGAGCAGTTCGTCCAGGCGGTGCAGCAGGTGGCGGGCGGGGGCACCGCCTTCGACCCCGAGGTGGTCACGCAGTTGCTGGCCCGGCACGAGCCGCTGGCCGGGTTGACACCGCGCGAGCTGGACGTGCTCCGGCACATCGCCGAGGGCCACTCCAACGCGGCGATCGCCGGCCGGCTGTTCATCACCGAGAAAGTGGTGAGCAAGTACATCAACAGCATCTTCGCCAAGCTCGGCCTGCCACCCTCGGACGACGTCAACCGGCGGGTGGTAGCCGTCCTGATGTTCCTGGACGCGTGACGAACGCGTGATCGCGGCCGACGGCTGATCCCGGGTGGGCGCGTACAGTGGTGCCGTCCACTCCGACTGTCAAGGGTTCAGCCACCCTCCGGTAGGGGGAAATTCGCGACCACCGGAATGGGGAGCAGAGTGCGGCTCACGCCAGCAGATATTCAGAACACGGTCTTTCCGAGGGCGACCATCGGCAAGCGGGGTTACGACGAGGAGCAGGTCGATTCCCTGCTGGACGAGGTCACCCAAGAGATGATCCGTCTGCTGGAGCAGAACGAGCTGCTGCGGCAGCGGGCCGGCATGGCCGAGGCCGCGCCGGTCGTCGACGACTCCACCGAGTTGGAGCTCTCCGCCGCCGGGGCCGAGCTGGGCCGCGCCCGCCGCGCCCGCGACGCCGCCGCCCGGGGCGCCTCCGAGCTGCGCGAGAAGCTCAACCAGGCACGCCGTGCCGCCGCCGAGCGGCCCGCGGTTCCCGAGCAGGACACGGGTTCCATGCTGGCCCTGGTCCAGCGCACCGCCGACGACCACCTGCGCGACGCCCACCAGCAGTCCGATTCGCTGATCGTCGAGGCGCGGGAGAAGTCGGCCAACGTACTGAACAAGGCCCGGACCGCGGCCGAGGACCTCGAGATGGCGGCCCGCCGACGCTACGACGATTCCCTTAACAACCTGCAATCGGAGCGCACCCAGGCGCTGCAGGACATCGAGGGCCTGGCCCACCTGGCCGAGGACTACCAGGCCGCCCTGCACAATCACATGATCCATCAACAGCAGCTGCTGGACGGCACGACGACCGGCTAGGAGCCGCTGACTTTTGCTGCCCGTCGGGCTGGCCGCGAACCAGGCCGGCCGGTGGGTCGTCCGCCAACGCGCGGACGTTCTGGTCACGCACACCGCCGGCGGGCGAACCACCGTGCGTAGGCACTTTCCCCACTCAGTGACGCACCGGCGGCTCGAGGGCCCCACAGCACATGACGAGGGCCCCACAGCACATGACGAGGGCCCCGGCGCTTCCGCGCCGGGGCCCAGGGTTATGAGTCAAACACCATCTACCGACACGTTCGTCGGCTTGTCGTATCCACACCAACCGCCGTTGACGGCTTGTGGTGCGAGGATCGCATAAGCGTGACCGGAGACCACCTCTCGTTCGATGGAGACTGCGGTGTCCGCCCCAGAGCTAAGAAACTACGGATTCTGGAGGCGGGCGATCCAACGGTGCTCAGGCCCTCCCTTTCCTCTGCTTCCGATACGTCTTTCCTGCGATCCGCCGGTGCCGGAGCCCCACGCGACTTCATGGCCCCACCCACGTGCGACGGACTGTCTTGCCAGACCGGGCCCAGAAAACTGCGTCAGCCCTGCCTGCGTCAGCCCCGACCTGGAGTTACGTCGAGGTCTTACCTGCACTTGCCCATGCCTTGCCGTGCACGGCGAGAACTGCTTCGCCGCGGGCCGAGCGAGCCACGGAAAGATCCGGGCCCTGCTTGACGCTCAGCCTGCTTCGTCAGCGTTTGTGACGATCTCTGCTGTCCAACATCGGTAACTCTAGCAGGAGTGCCGAGAATGTCTAGTAACTTGGAACTAGATTTTCTCGGCCGCCTCTTCCTGATTTCATGGGTCAGCGCTACCCGCTTCAGGCCGTTGTCGCCGGCGTCCCCGGAGGAGCACCAACTCGTCGCCCGGCAGCGCTCCTCATTGACGGAACTCGATCGCAATCGATCAGAAACGTGCCGCTTGCAGGATCCAACGCATGACTGAACCTCGGGGCGCCCTCAGCCGGCGCCGTTTCCTGCAGTCGGTCGGAGTCAGTGGCGGGGCGGGCGCGTTGTTCGCCACGATGGGGGCGCTCGGCCTCGCCCCCGCGGCAGCGGCGGTGGCACCGCCGTTCCGCGCGCCGGAGAAGTCCGACTTCACGTTGACCGGCCGGGGCGTGAAGCGCGTCGTCATCCTCGGTGGCGGCATCGCCGGGTTGGCCTCCGCCTACGAGCTGGGCAAGGCCGGTTACCACTGCACCGTCCTGGAGGCTCGCGGCGTGGCCGGCGGCCGCAACTTCACCGTCCGTGGCGGAACTGTCGAGACCGATCTGGACGGGAACACCCAGCGGGCCCGCTTCGCCCCCGGCACCTATCTCAACGCCGGGCCGGCCCGGCTCGCGCAGTGGATGGTCACCCTGGACTACTGCCGTGAGCTGGGGGTCGCGATCGAGCCGTTCGTCAACCAGAACGCCGACGCGTTCATCTACAACGAGACCGCCGGCATGACGCCCGGCCACCCGGTCCGCTTCCGCACGGCGAAGGCCGACACGTACGGGTACGTCGCCGAGCTCCTCGCCAAAGCGACCGACCAGGGAGCGTTGGACGGCACCCTGACCGCCACCGACAAGGAGAAGCTGCTGGGCTTCCTGAGCAGCTTCGGTGCCATCGGCGACCAGGCCGCCGGGTACGCCTACACCGGCGGCAACCGTCGCGGCTACGCCTCCTACCCGGGCGCCGGTGACGACGCCGGCACGCTGCTGCCCGGCCCGGCGTCGCTCTCCGAGGTGTTCGCCAGCAACGTCGGCCGCTACTTCAGCTTCGAGTTCGGCTACGACCAGGCGATGATGATGTTCCAGCCGGTCGGGGGCATGGACCGCATCCCGTCCGCGCTGACCAAGGCGATCGGCCCGCACAAGGTGCGGCTGGGAGCCGAGGTGCTGTCGGTGAACGACGGCCCGCACGGGGTCGAGGTCACCTACCGGCAGGGCGGCCGCACGAAGGTGATCGAGGCCGACTTCGCCATCGCCGCGCTTCCGCCGAACCTGATGGCCCGCATCCCGCACAACCTCGGCACCGGCGTCACGGCCGCGCTCGGCACGTTCGGCGTAACTCCGTCCGGCAAGATCGGCCTCGAGTACCGCAGCCGGTGGTGGGAGCACGACTTCCGGATCTACGGCGGCATCACCGAGACCGACCTGGACCTCCAGCACATCTGGTACCCGTCGTACGGGTTCCACGGCGAGCGCGGCGTGGTCGTGGGTTACTACAACATCGGAACGGCAGCTCAGACGTACGGCGCCCTGAGCCCGGCCGATCGGGAGGCGCGGGCGGTCGCCCAGGGCGAGAAGATCCACGGGTCGAAGTACCGCACCGAGCTGGTCTCGTCGTACTCGCAGGCCTGGCACCGCACGAAGTACCTGGAAGGCGCGTGGACCACCCCGCCGTGGGGCACCCCGGGGTACGAGCTGTTGCTCAAGCCGGCCGGCCGCGTCTACTTCGCGGGCGACTGGCTCAGCCACGAGGTCGCCTGGCAGCACGGCGCGTTCACCTCGGCCCGCTCGGTGGTGACCGCCCTGCACCAGCGCGTGATGTCGACCTGAGTCGCTGACGGAGCGATCGCCGAGTGCTGATCCGGTCGTTCCCGATCGGGCGCGTCAGCGGCGCAGGCCGGCCGGGGAGATCACGAACGCGGTCAGTTCCGCGGGCGGCAGCGGCCGGGCGTACAGGTAGCCCTGGCCGATGTCGCAACCGAGAGCGCGCAGCTCGTCGGCCTGTTCCTCGGTCTCGATGCCCTCGGCGACCGTTCGAAGATGCAGTACGTGGGCCAGCCGCATGATCGCGTCGGTGACCGCGGCGCCCTCCTGCGTGCCGTTGAGCTCGGCCACGAAGCTGCGGTCAATCTTGAGGATGTCGACCGGCAGCCGGGTCAGGTACTGCAGGGACGAGTATCCGGTGCCGAAGTCGTCGATCGCGATCCG
>DASRYP010001041.1:0-6308 GCA_035687165.1 Actinoplanes sp.
GGCGAATGCCTCAGAGAACCCCGTCCAGAGCACCACGAGAATGAAGATCAGCCAGACGTGGTTCGACTCCCAGACCGGCGTGACCGAGGCCTCGATCAGGCGGCGGGACGCCGGGTCGCGTACACAGATCAGGTTCCAGAAGCCCGCCCCGAAGTCCGCGCCGGCGAACGTCACGTAGAGCGTCGCGGTCACCAGTAGCGTGCCGTAGACCAGGGTCAGCGCCATCGCCGGGCCATCCTTCGCAGCACCCAGATCGTCGCCGCGCCCAGCGCCGTGTAGCCGATCACCACCACGGTCAGGACGCCGGTGACGTCCGCGGCCGTCGCCGCCTCGGAGGTTTTCAGCAGCCCGTAGACCACCCACGGCTGCCGGCCCACCTCGGTGACGATCCAGCCGCACTCCATCGCCACCACCGCGGCCGGTCCGGCCGCCACCGCCGCCCACCAGAACAGCCGCGCCCCGGGCAGTCTTCGGCGTCGCCACCCGATGAACGCCGCCCACAGCGGCAGCAGCACCAAACCCGTGCCGATCGCCACCATCGCGTCGAAGCTCAGGTGCAGCAGCGTCGGCGACGGCGGTCGAAGCTCCACCGGTACGGAGTCCAGGCCCTGCACGACCGTGTCGGGGCTGAAGCCGACCAGGATCGAGTCCATGTCCGGGATACGGAGAGCGCCGTACACCTTGCCGTCGACATACACGCCGCCGAGGTATTCGGGTTGGTGCGAGCCGGTCGTGGTCACGTACTCCATCGCCGCGAACTTGATCGGCTGGTCGTTCGCGATCGCCCGGGCCGCCACGTCGCCGACCAGCACCTGCACCGGGGCGAGCGCTCCGGCGATCACGAAGGGGATGAGGAAGCCGAGCCGGTGGTAGCGGTCGCGCCGGCCGCGCAGCCAGCCCCAGGCGTAGACGGTCGCAACGAGAAAGCCGGCCACCATGTACGCCGCCAGAACCATGTGCGGCACCTCGTAGGAGAAGGCGCCGCTGAAAAAGACCTTCCACGGGTCGACGTGGGTCACCACCCCGTCGACGACGGTGAACCCGCCGGGCTGGTTCATCCACGCGTTCACCGCCACCACCGAGGCCGCGCCGAAGATGCCGCTGATCACGACGGGCACACCGGTCCAGATGTGCACCTTCGGCGGCAGACGGCTCCACCCGTACACATAAATCGCGGTGAAAACGGCCTCCAGCAGGAAAAAGACACCTTCGAGGCCGAACGGGAGGCCGAGCACCGCGCCGTAGCGGTCCATCAGGCCGGGCCAGAGCAGGCTCATCTCGAACGAGAGCACGGTGCCGGTGACCGCGCCGACCGCGACCAGCACTGCCAGCACCTGCGACCAGCGGCGGGCCAGCAGCAGCGCGGTGTCGTCCTTGCGCCACAGCCCGAGCGCCTCGGTGACGACCACGATCGTCGGCAGGGCGATGCCGAGGCAGGCCAGGATGATGTGGAAGCCGAGCGTGCCGCCCATCAGCAGGCGCGCGGGCCCGTCGCCGCTCACAGTCCGCCGCCTGGTGTTCGATCGGTGCCCACCTGCCAAGACTGCCTAGGCTGCGGGCGGATCACAGGAGGAAGCTTCGCCACCGTCGATCGGTCAACGGTGGGGGGAGCGCACCTCCCGGTACGGCATCCGATGGCCCTCTAATCCCTTTCATGAGAAAAATCCTGATCGCTGCCGTCAGTACGGTCGCCGTCGCCGCTCTCGCCCTGCCCGGGGTCTCGGAGGCCGCCGCCGGTCGCCTCGACGCCTGCCGCGGAAGCGGGCCGAAGGTCACCGTCGTGCTCGTGCACGGCGCCTGGGCGGACACGTCCAGCTGGAGCGGCGAGGTGAGCCGTCTGCAGAAGGCCGGCTGCCAGGTGCGCTCGATCGCCAACCCGGTCGAGAACCTGACCACCGACTCGCAGTACGTCGCCGACTTCCTCAAGTCGGTGAAGGGACCGGTCGTGCTGGCCGGGCACTCCTACGGCGGCTCGGTGATCACCAACGCGTCAGCGCTGGTCGACAACGTCAAGGCCCTGGTGTACGTCGATGCCGCGGCGCCCGCCGTGGGCGAGACGAACGGGTCGCTCAGCGGCGCCGACTCGATCCTGAGCACGCTCCCGGCGAGCCAGCTCTTCGACACCACGTCGTACCCGGGCGCCCCCGCCGGTCAGCAGGAGCTCTACCTGAAGGAGAACATCTTCGTGAACCACTTCGGCAGCTCCCTGCCGAAGCAGCAGGCACGCCTACTCTGGGCGGCGCAGCGGGGTGCCTCGACGGAGGCGTTCGGTACGCCGTCGAAGTACGCCGGGTGGAAGACGATCCCGTCCTGGTACTTCATCAGCAGCGGCGACCAGATCATCACGCCCACCTCGGAACGGGCGATGGCCAAGCGGGCGAAGTCGAAGGTCACTGTCTACCAGGGCGGCTCGCACCTCACCCTGATCTCCGACCCGCAGCCGGTCACGGACGTCATCGTCGCGGCGATCCGATCCGTGCGCCGCTGAGCGGGGAGGGCGGCCCCGGGACCGGCTACGGCTGGTCCCGGGGCAGCACCCGGTGCAGCTCGGCGCGGGAGTTGATGCCCAGCTTGGCGAAGACCCGGCTCAGGTGGTGCTGCACCGTGCGGGCGCTGAGATAGAGGCGTACGGCGATCTCGGGGTTGGAAAGTCCGTCGCGGGCCAGCCGGGCGACCTGCTCCTCCTGCGCGGTGAGCGGTCCGGCGGTGGTGGAACCGGGGCGGGCACGCCCGCCGGTGGCGAGCAGTTCCCGGCGGGCCCGTTCGGCGAACCCGGCCATGCCGATGGCGGAGAGCAGGTCGTACGCGATCCGCAGGTGATCCCGGGCGTCGGCCCGGCGGCGTTCGCGGCGCAGCCACTCCCCGAACAGCAGGTGGGCGCGGGCCAGCTCGGCCCGGGCGGGCGCGGCGGACAGCCGGTCGACCGCCCGGACGAACAGTTTCTCGGCGGCCGGCCGCTCGGCCAGCAGGGCCCGTGAGCGCGCTTCGATCCCCTCGGCCCATGCCGTCCGGGCCGGTCCGGTCGTCCGCGCCAGCCGTTCGACGGCACTCTCGGCCAGATCCTGGCGCCCGGCGCGCACCGCGGCCTCGATCAGCTCCGGCAGGGCCAGGTTGGCGAAGCCCAGTTCCGAGGGGTACGCCGTGGCGAGCCGCGCCGAGGCGAGCGCGTCGTCGTAGCGGCCGAGCGCGTTGCCGAGCACCGCGGCGGTGTAGTGCGCGAGGGTGACCCCCATCCCGTAGCCGCGCGCGGTGACGTCGCGGGTGACGCCCTCGATCAGCGGAACGGCGCCCGGCTGCCCGCGCCACGCGGCCAGCTGCATCGGCCCGAACGCCGGGAGCGCGGTGCCGAAGGTGCCGGCCTCCGCGACGGTCGCCTCGGCCTCGGTGAACTCGCCGGCGTGCAGCAGGAAGCCGGTCCGCTGCAGGAGCAGCATCGGCAGGACCGCCAACGCGCCGGTCTTGCGGGCCAGCCGAGCGTGCCGCCGGGTCTGGTCGCGCCAGCTCTCGTCGTCCCAGACGTCGACGGCCAGCCGAGTCGCCGTGATCGACCAGCGGATCCGTTCGGCCGCCGGCAGGTCGTCGGCGGCCCACGCCGCCAGGGCCCGCCGCACGCGCGGGACGCCGGCCCGGTAGCCGCTGCTGATCAGCGTGGTGAGCCCGGCCAGCAGCAGGTCGGCCGGGCGCGGCTCGGGCGGTGGGGCGGGCACGGCCCGAGCCACCTCGAGCAGGCCGGCCGGGGAGGCCAGGCGAGCGACGTACGTCGCGGCGGCCAGCGCTTCCAGGTACGTGTCACGGGCCGCCTCCGCGTCGATCGCGCTGAACTGCCGGGCCGCGTCGAGCAGGCGGGCCGGCGCACCGGAGCTGTCGCCCGAGACGAGTACGAGCTGCCCGCGCAGCACCATGATCCGCGCCTGGGTCAGCTCGTCGGCCGGTGCGGCCTCGGCCACGGCCAGCAGCTCGGCCGCCGCCTCGCGCTCACCCACCTGGTATTTCGCCTCGGCCGCGTGGAACGCCCGGGCGGCCTGGCGGGGCAGGTCGGGGGTGAGTAGCGTGGCCCGTTCCAGCAGGGCCGCCGCGGTGGGCAGGTCCCCGCGGCGCAGGGCGCGCTCTGCCGCTTCCGCCAACTCGGCCGCGATCTTTTCGTCGGGCTCGGTCGCCGCCACGGTCCGGCGCGGGACCACGGTGGGGGTGGCGGGCTCCCGGTCGGGGGGTGCCACGGCCGGGCCAGGGGTGGTGGCCCGGGCCTCGAGGGCGCGGTGGAGTTGCAGGCGCGAGCGGATACCGAGTTTGGCGAAGACCTTCGTCAGGTGGTACTGCACCGTGCGGCCGCTGAGGAAGAGCCGGGCGCCGATCTCGGGGTTGGAGAGCCCGTCGCGGGCCAGGCCGGCGATCTTGGCCTCCTGGCGGGTCAGCACACTGACCGGGGCGTGGGCGGGCCGGGTGCGGACAGTGTCGCCGGTGGCCCGCAGCGCCCGCCGGGCCCGGGCCGCGAAACCCTCGACGCCCATCCGTTCGAGCTGGCCACGGGCCGTACGCAGCGGGATCCGGGCCTCGGCCGGGCGGCCGCGGGAGAGCAGCCACTCGCCGTGCAGCAGATGGGTGCGGGCCAGCTCGACGTGGATACGGGTACGTCCGAGCCGCTCGACCGCAGCCCGGTAGTGGTCCTCCGCCTCTGCCTCCTCGGCCATCAACGCGTCGGCACGGGCGCCCAGGCCGAGCGCCCAGTCGGTGCCGGCCGCGCGGGTCATCCGGGCCAGCCGGGCGTGGGCCGGGATCGCCTCGGCCGGCCGGCCGGCGCGTACGGCCGCCTCGACCACCTCGATCAGGGCACGGGTGGAGAAGCCCATCTCGAACGCGCCCTCGGTGGCTCGCCGAGCCGCGCCCAGCGCCTCGGGAAAGCGGCCGAGGCCGTTGTTGAGCAAGGCGCTCGCGTACTCGGCGGCCGAGACGCCGAACCCCTCGCCGCGTTCCTCGGCGGTCCGCAGGGCGTACTCGATCAGGGGGAGCGTCTCGGCCTCGCGGCCGCGCACGGCGGTGAGCTGCAGCAGTCCGTACGGCACCAGGCGCGCGCCGGTGACCTCGGTGACCGTCCGCAGCTCCTCGGCGAGCTCGGCCGCGGCGTCCAACTCGCCGCCGAAGACCCGCAACTGCAGAGCCGCGATCAGGGCCAGCGGCAGGTCGGCGAGGGCACCGGCCTGCCGGGTGAGCTCGAGGTAGCGATCGGCCACCCGGGCGCACTGGTCGTCGTTCCAGAGGTAGTTGGCCAGCCCCCAGGCGTGCGACAGCCAGCGCAGCTCGTGCCGGTCGGGCGCGTAGTCGTCCAGCGTGGCCAGCGCGCGCCGCATCAACGGGAGGGCAGGCTCGTACCCGTCGTTGTAGAGGGCGGCAACCGCGGCGAGCAGTTGGTCGGAGACGCGGGGCGGCCCGGACGGCGGCGGAGCCTGCCCGGCTGCACGCGCCACCACCCGGATGTTGCTCTCCGGCGTCGCCAGGCGACCGGCGAAACCGGCCGCGAGCAGCGCGTCGAGATAGGTGGAGCGGCTCAGCGCCGGATCGACGGACTCGAGGCGGCGGGCCGCGGCGAGCAGCAGAGGCGGGGCCTCGCTGCCGCGGTCGGCGGCGAACGCGAGCTGGGCTCGCACCAGGTGGAGCCGGGCGTCCTGGCGGGCGTCCAACGGGCCGGCTGCGGCATCGGCGAGCAGGGCGAGCGCCTCGCCGGGTGCGCCGGCCTGCACCTTGTCGCCCGCGGCGGCGATCGACCGGGAGACCCGGGCCGCCGGATCGGGGGTGAGCTGCGCGGCGCGTTCCAGGAACGCGGCCGCCGCGGCGACCCCACCCCGGGCCTCGGCCCGCTCGGCGGAACGCTCCAGCTCGGCGGCGACCTCCTCGTCAGGCCCGTCGGCGGCCTGGGCCCGGTGCCAGGCCCGCCGGTCCGGGTCGGCGACCGGATCGGTGGCCTGGGCGAGAGCGGCGTGGGCGGCACGCCGGTCGTCGTCGGTCGCCGCCCGGTAGGCCGCGGACCGGGCCAGCGGATGCCGGAACAGGATGCGCTCGCCGAACTCGATCAGTCCCGCGGCGGCCGGTGGACGGGCCGCCGCGGCGCCGACACCGAGCCGGGCGGCGGCCCGCCAGACGAGCACCGGGTCGCCGGAAGGGTCGGCCGCGGCCAGCAGCGAGAGGACCCGGGAGTCCGCGGGCAGGGCCGCGAACCGCCGACGGAACCCCTCCTCGACCCGGCCGGGGATCTCCCCCGGCAGTCCGAAGCCGCCGGCCAGCTCGGCCGCGCTACGGGTGCGTGGCAGTTCCAG
>DASRYP010001042.1:0-4258 GCA_035687165.1 Actinoplanes sp.
CAGCATCACGCCGGCAGGAAAGCGCCGAACGCCCCCGAAGCGCCCGGCCAATGGCAGACGCGCCAGCGAGAGCCGCCGCCCTTCCCCGGCCGGCTCGACGGCACCCCCAGCAACCCCAGTGACCCCGGCGGCCCCGGCGGCCCCGGCGGCCCCGGCGGCCCCGGCGGCCCCAGCGGCCCCAGCGGCCCCGGCGGCCCCGGCGACCTGCTTGGGCAGCCCGGCCAGGATCGCCGCGCTCAGATCGGGCGGAACGGCCATGCTTGTGCTGGTCAGGCGGTTGACCGCCGCCGCACGATCCAGCCACTCCCGGCACCCGGCACATCCGGCCAGGTGCCCGTCGACCGCAGCCTGATCGGCTGGATCGTCCTCGCCGTCAAGCTGCGCCGAAAGCATCTCGCGCCACCGCTCACAAGCCATGACTCAATAGTCGCGCGAGAGCCGCGAAGAGTTCCCACTGCCCAGCTCACAGATCAGCACCGCACCCACGCGCCCCCACTCGGTCGCCCGAACGGACGGCCGACTCCAGGGCGAGCGGCAGCGGGCGGGACCGTCGGCGATCACACGGCAGGCTGTCACGGGGAGTGAGGTCGCCGCCGCGGACCGCGTCAAGGCGTACGGCAAGTCGCGGCGTACGGCAAAGGGTTGGGCATTGACCGCGAGCGGATCGCCTCAGATCAGGCTGGGTGGGCCTTGGACCGTGGGGCGCGGCGGCAGCGCGCCGCTGCCGCCCATCAGGCGCTTGCGTTCGCGGAAAGCGCGCAGATTAGCCGTATTTCCGCAGGTGCTGACGTCGTGCCAGACGCCGCTGTTGTTGCGGGACGTGTCGAAGAACGCGGCCCGGCAGTCGATGTTGTTGCACAGCTTGAGCCGGGGCCACAGGCCCGCCTGCTGGGCGAGCAGCGCCTCGGACCAGAGAGCCGACGCGAGCCACCGCGTGCCCCGGCCGGCGGGGACCATGCGCACCCAGCCGTCGGCGTCGGGGACGAGGCTGACTGGCACGTCGGCGGGGGGCAGGGAACCGTCGGGGCCGTGGATGCCGCCGGCCAGGATCACGTTTTCGAAGGTGCTGCGAAGCCGGCGCAGTGAGCGCAGGTCGGACGACGCGAGCAGCAGCGTCGGGGCCGGCAGCCCGGAGACGCGGGACCAAGTGGCGAGGGCGTCGGTGAGCCAGCGCTGAGCGTCGTCGGTGTCGAGCAGCAGGTCTGTGCCGTAGGACATGGGCGCGCGGGTGTTGAGCAACTCCTGCAGGAGCGCCAACCCGGCAGGGGCCTCCCGTACGCCGTGCCGGGCACTGGCCATCCATGACATAGCCGAAGCCTACTTGATTCTTTTACGCAACCGCCCCCACCTTGGGTTTGGCTCCCCCTAAGAGAACACTTTTTCCTTGCCGCCGGGTGGCCCACTTGTGCCGATTCGCCACACTGCGGGCAGGCGATCGGGGCTGCGTAACGAAAATACCCAGTAATGATCGTCTCATTAGGCGGGAAGATCGGCCGACGGAGAGCGCTCATGGTCATGACCGCGCCAACTCTGACCTCTTGGTACAATTCGGACTAATGCGGGAGTATTACAGCGCCAGCGGCGAGCCCCGACGGAGCCGGCCCGGCGGCGACACCCGAACCGGCCCCGAAGAAGCTCGACTCCGGTGCGAAAGGACCGAAGTCGCCGCCTCGCGCGCACGCCGGCGCGCAGGTCTCGATTCGCCGCGACGAACTGGATCTGGACGTACGAGAAAGGACCCGAATCGGACCCGACCGTCGACAACAAGCTGGTCGGCGAGGAGCTATCCGTCGATCCGAGTGATGTTGCGCATCTTGTTGGCCGCGTCGAGGGCGGCCACCTTGTACGCCTCGGAGAGCGTCGGATAGTTGAAGACCGCGTCGACCAGGTAGTCGACCGTGCCGCCGCAGCCCATCACCGCCTGCCCGATGTGGACGATCTCGGTGGCGCCGGTGCCGAAGACGTGCACGCCCAGCAGCTTGCCGTCGCCCGGCGCGACCAGCAGCTTGAGCATGCCGTAGGAGTCGCCGACGATCTGGCCGCGGGCCAGTTCGCGATAGCGGGCGATGCCCACCTCGAACGGGGTCGAACCCTCGGTCAGCTCGTCCTCGGTGGCGCCCACGAAGCTGATCTCGGGAATCGTGTAGATGCCGATCGGCTGCAGCTGGTGCATCTCGCGGGCCGGTTCGCCGCAGGCGTGGTGCGCGGCGAGGCGTCCCTGCTCCATCGAGGTCGAGGCGAGCGCCGGGAAGCCGATCACGTCGCCCACGGCATAGATGTTGTCGACCGCGGTTCGGTAGTTGGCGTCGACCTCGATGCGACCGCGGCGGTCGGCGGCGAGCCCGGCCGCCTCGAGCGCCAGGTCGTCGGTCTGGCCCTGGCGGCCGGCCGAATACATGACCGTGTCGGCGACGATCTTCTTGCCACTCTTGAGGATGCAGAGGGCGGCGGTCTGGTGGCGTTCGACGGCGGCGACCTCTTCGCCGAAGCGGAACGTGACGCTGAGATCGCGAAGGTGGTATTTCAGCGATTCGACGATCTCATCGTCGACGAAGTCGAGCATCTGATCACGGCGCTCGACCACGGTGACCTTGGTGCCGAGGGCCGCGAACATGGACGCGTATTCCATGCCGATGACCCCGGCGCCGACCACGACCATGCTGCGCGGCACGGCCTGCAGGTTGATCACGCCGTCGGAGTCGACGATCGTCCGGTCGTCGAAGTCGACGCTGTCCGGCCGCGCGGGCCGGGTGCCGGCCGCGATGATGATCTTGTCGGCGCTGACCTTGCTCTCGCGCCCGCTGCCGCTGTCGATCCAGACGGTGTGCGCGTCGGCGAACCGGCCGGTGCCGGTAATCATGGTGATCTTGTTGCGAGTGAGCTGGTTGCGGATGACGTCGGTCTGTCGGGTGATCACGTGCTGGGTGCGGGCGGCGAGATCGCTGACGGTGATCTCGTCCTTGACGCGGTAGTTGCTGCCGTACATGTCGCGCTGGCTGAAGCCGGTCAAATAGACCACGGCCTCACGCAACGTCTTGGACGGAACGGTGCCGGTGTTGATGCACACGCCGCCGATCATGTCCCGCCGGTCGACGATGCCGACCCGGCGACCGAGCTTCGAGGCGGCGATAGCGGCCTTTTGACCACTGGGCCCGGAGCCCAGCACCAACAGATCGTAGTCATACACAGTGCTTAGCGTCGCAGTGTCCGGGTCCTCGGTCCACCGACTCCGCGAGTTTTTTCACCGTCTATTTACCCTTGCGCGGGCCACGGGCCGGCCATCGTCACGGGCTCGCTGGGGCAACGGGTGCGCGACTGGCCGACGTGATCGACGCCGAGCGGTGACTTCTCCGACACAGGACGTAACCTGGACTTTGCGAATGGCTTGACTTCCGACGAACGCTAGTCCCTTGGCCGACGTGTGACTCCGGCACTGTCGGAGCCGTGGCGCAGTGGGGGATAACCCCACCAGTGACCTGCCGAAACGTCTATTGGAACAAGTGTGATTAGCGGTAATCCCGGGTTCGGGCCGCGATAGCACGGGCATGTGATGCGCAACCGCACATCGCTACCACGAGAAGGAAGTCAAGCGATGCCTTACATCACCACCCCCGACGGAATCCAGATCTACTACACCGAGGCAGGGTCGGGGCAGCCGATCGTTCTCAGCCACGGTTGGCCGCTGAGCTCCGACGCCTGGCAGGTCGAACTGAAGCGGTTCGCCGACGCCGGCTACCGGGTCATCGCGCACGACCGTCGCGGCCACGGCCGGTCGGAGAAGACGTATTTCGGCAACGACATGGACACGTACTGCCGTGACCTGAACGCCGTGGTGGAGGCGCTCGACCTGCGCGACATCGTCCTGTTCGGCCACTCGACGGGCGGCGGCGAAGTGGTCCGCTACGCGGCGCAGTACGGCCAGCCGCAGGGCCGCGTCGCCAAGATCGTCACGGCCGGCGCCGTCCCCCCGGTCATGGTCAAGTCGGACACCAACCCGGACGGGCTGCCGATCGAAGTCTTCGACGGCATCCGCGCGGGTGTCCTCAAGGACAACTCGCAGTATTGGATCGACCTGTCCGAAAGCTTCTACGGCGCCAACCACGGCCGGGCCGTCTCGCAGGGCAACAAGGATGACTTCTGGCGTCAGGGCATGCTGGTCAATCTGTCAGCCGCCTACGACTGCGTGAAGGCGTTCTCGGAGACCGACTTCACCGAGGACCTCAAGGCGCTGCAGGCCCCGATCATGATCGCCCAGGGC
>DASRYP010001043.1:0-6743 GCA_035687165.1 Actinoplanes sp.
CCCGGTCGCGACCTTCGCCGAGCCGGTGCTGAGCACCACGACGATCCGCAAGACCGACCTGTCCGACGTACGCCTGCTCCAGGGCACCCTCGGTTTCGGCTCGGCCCGCCCGGTGAAGGGCACCGGGGCGGGCGTGCTCACCAAGCTGCCCGCCGTCGGGGCCAAGGCCACCCGGGGCACCGCGCTGTTCCGGGTCAACGACCAGCCGGTGATCGTGTTCTACGGCGACACCCCGCTGTTCCGGCCGATCGACAAGGCCGGCCTCGAAGGACGTGACGTGCGCCAGCTCCGCCGGAACCTCGACGCCCTCGGCTACCGGTCGTGGGGACCGCACGCCGACGTCGTGGACGCGTCTCTGCTCAAGGCCCTGAAGAACTGGCAGAAGCATCTCGAGCTGCCCGCTCCCGGAGCCTTGCGCCCCGGTCAGGTCGTCGTGCTGGCCGGGCCCGGGCGGGTCAGCACGGTCACCGCGGCGCCCGGCGACCCGGCGGACAGCCCGGTGGTGGAGGTGACCTCGACGACGAAGGTGGTCACCGTGGCGATGGGTGCCACCGACGGCGGCTCCCTGCGCACCGGACTCAAGGTGACGATCACCCTGCCCGACGGGCGGCAGGTGCCCGGGACGATCCGGGCGATCAGCCGAACGGTCTCCGGCCCTGGCAACGACGGCGAGCCTCCCAAGGTCACCGTCACGGTCACGCCCGCCAAGGCCGCCGACGTGGCCGCCCTCGACGCCGCGCCGGTGCAGGTCCGCTTCGCCACGACGAGCCGCAAGGGTGTCCTGGCGGTGCCGGTCGGCGCGCTGGTCGCGCTCCGCGAGGGCGGCTATGCCCTGCAACGCCCGGACGGCAGCCTGCTGGGCGTGAGTACCGGGCTCTTCGCGAACGGTCTGGTGCAGGTCAGTGGTACCGGCGTCACGAGCGGAACGACGGTGGTGACGACGCCGTGACCGACGTGCTCGATCTCGAAGCGGTCAGCCGCACGTATCCGGGTGGGGTCACCGCCCTCGACCAGGTCTCGCTGCGCGTGCGGAAGGGCGAGCTGCTGGCGATCGTCGGGCCGTCCGGGTCCGGCAAGTCCACCCTGCTCAACATCATGGGCACGCTCGACCGCCCGACCAGTGGCACGGTCCGGATCGACGGGACGGACGTCTCGGCGTACGGCGATCGGGCCCTCTCCGCCCTGCGCGGCAGCCGCCTCGGCTTCGTCTTCCAGCAGTTCCACCTGGGCGACCGGCTGAGCGCGGTCCGCAACGTGATGACCGGCCTGCTGTACGCCGGGGTGCCGCGCCGCCGCCGCCGGAAGACCGCCGTCGAGGCCCTCGAACGGGTCGGGCTCGCGCACCGCCTCGACCACCTGCCGCACCAGCTTTCCGGCGGCGAGAAGCAGCGCGTCGCGATCGCCCGCGCGGTGGCCGGCGAACCCGCGCTGGTGCTGGCCGACGAGCCGACCGGCGCGCTCGACTCGGTCAACGGCGAGGCCGTCCTGGCCCTGCTGAACGAACTCAACCGGGACGGCACCACCATCGCGGTGATCACCCACGACCGGGACGTGGCGGCCCGCCTGCCCCGGCGGATCACCATGCGCGACGGCCGGATCGTCGGAGGAACCGCGTGAGACTCGACCCGCTCGACCATCTGCTCCTGGGACTCGAAGGACTGCGCACGCGCAAGGCTCGGGCCGCCCTCTCCGCGTTGGGCATCGCCATCGGCGTGGCCACCATGATCATCGTGGTCGGCATTCCGGCGGCGAGCCGGCAGGACCTGGCCGACCGGCTCGCCGCGCTCGGCACCAACGTGCTGCGCGTCGAGCCCGAGTCGAACGGTGACCAGCCGGCGCTGCTGCCCGCCGAGTCGGTGGACATGGTCGCCCGGATCCGGCCGGTCGACGAGGTCAGCGCGGTGGCGAACGTCCACGCCGTGGTCCGCCGCTCCGACCTCGTCGACCAGTTCGACTCCTCCGGACTCACCGTGCTGGCCGGCCGGGCCGATCTGCTGCCCGCGATCAACGGCCGACTCACCTCGGGCCGATTCCTCGACGCGGCCACCGAGCGCTTCCCCACGGCCGTGCTGGGCGCGGAGGCAGCGAGCCGACTCGGTCACGACCGGCTACGTCCCGGCGCCCGCCAGCCGCAGGTGAGCATCGGCAACCGCTGGTTCACCGTGATCGGCATTCTCGCGCCGCTGCCGCTCACGCCCGACCTGGACCAGGCGGTACTGGTCGGCTGGGCCGCGGCCCACGACCTGCTGGGCTTCGACGGCCACCCGACGGTCATCTACGTCCGATGCCAGGAGAAAGCGATCGAGGACGTACGGGCGGTGCTGCCCGCCACGGTCAACCCCGAACTGCCCGGCCTCGTACGGGTCAGCCGCCCCTCGGACGCGCTGCTTGCCAAACGCGCCACCGACAGTGCGTTCGGCGCCCTGATTCTCGGCCTGGCCGCGATCTCCCTGCTGGTCGGCGGGGTCGGCGTGGCCAACACGATGGTGATCGCCGTCCTGGAACGCCGCCGCGACATCGGCCTGCGCCGGGCCCTCGGCGCGAACCGGGGCCAGATCCGCATCCAGTTCCTCACCGAGTCGGTGGTGCTCTCCGCGCTCGGCGGACTCACCGGCACCGCGGCCGGCCTCGCGGGAGCGACCGGCTACGCCCTGCTGCACGACTGGCCGGTGGTCTTCCCCACCTGGGTGGTCGGCGGCGGCCTCGGCGGTGCGGTTCTCGTCGGCGCGATCGCGGGCCTCTACCCCGCGCTGCGCGCCGCCCGGCTCACCCCGACCGAGGCCCTCGCCACCTGATGTCCGGTGCGCAGCAGCTCCAGGGTCGCCTCCTGAACGCCCGCGTCGCGCCACAGCACGGCCAGCCGGTCGTCGCCGATCCGCTCGCTCGCCTCGGCCACGGCCGGCGCGACGGTGCGACCGCTGTCGAAGGAGTTCAGCACGTACGGGTGGATGTACGAGCCGCGGGCGACGGCGGGCGTGTTGCCGAGGAGGCGGCTGGTGGCCCGCACCGCCGCCATCTGCGGGGACCGCGCCTTCTCGTCGTGCCGGGCGCCACCCAGCGCGGCGGCGGCGAGCACGGTGCCGGCCCAGGTGCGGAACCGCTTGGCCGTCGCGTCGATGCCGGTGTACGCGTGGATGAACGAGTTGACGTGGGTGCTGTGCACGCGCTGCCAGTTGCCGTCGGGCCGCGCCCAGGCCAGGAAGGCCGGGTCGTCGTCGGGCCGCTGCAACAACCGTCGGGCCCACGGGACGACGACCGGATCGGTCACCGTGACGACCCGGTGCAGGTGTTCCTTGGCCGAGTAGTCGAACTCGACGCCCGCCCTGGTCACCCGCACGTGTCGCCGTTCGAGGGTGGTCAGGCCGTAGGTGTGGTTGTCGCGCGCGTAACGGTCGGAGCCCACCCGGAAGAACCCGAGATCCAGCAGCCGGACGGCGACACTGAGCACCCTGTCCCGGTCCAGCGCGACCGCGCGGGGCCGTTCGCCCAGCCGTCGGCCGACGTGCTCGCGCAGCGACGGCAGGGCCGCGGCGAAGTCGGGGACGTGCGCGAACTTCTCCTCCGACCGCCCGACCGTCCACCACTGCGCGTAGCGGTACTGGGTACGGCCCGCGCCGTCGATCCCGACCGCCTGCACCTTCGCCTCCGGATCGGCGGCGACCCACACGTCCCGCCAAGCGGGCGGCACGGCTAGTGCGCGGATCCGGTCGAGGACCTTGCCGTCGGTCACCGCGGTGCCGGCCGGATCCAGGTACGCCTGCCCGCCGGGCACCCGCCGATAGCCCGGCGGCCGCTGGTGATCACTACCCACGGTGTCCCCCTACGCTTCTTCAGTTCCCCCTCGATCAACGGTAAGCACCGCCGGCGCCGTGCCCGCACCCGCCGCCGACGTGATGCTCGGCATGCGGAATCACAGGTTTGCGCGATTCCGGGCCGTCCGCCGCCGTGGCGTCCTGGTGATATGAGCAATCTGATCTCCGAGATGGAAGAGTCCGGGCGCTACGTCCGGCGCGGCGGCGAGGGGTACGACGAGGCACGCCGGGCCTGGCAGCTCGCCGCCGACCTGCACCCGGCCGTGGTCGCCTTCCCGCGCGACCCGCAAGAGGTCGCCACCGTGGTCCGCCGCGCCGCGAGCGACGCGCTGCGGGTCGCGCCGATCGCCACCGGGCACCAGGCGCGGGCCCTGGGCGACCTCGACGCCTCCGTGCTGCTGTGGACCAGCGGAATGACCGGCGTCACGATCGACCGGACGGATCGGCGTGCCCGCGTGCACGGCGGCGACACCTGGCTGCCGGTGGTGCAGCAGGCCGCGCAGGACGGGCTCGCCGCCCTACACGGATCGGCGGCGGAGGTCGGCGTGATCGGTTACTCGCTGTCCGGCGGGATCGGCTGGTACGCCCGGGCGTACGGGCTCGCCGCGAACTACGTGACCGCGATCGAGCTGGTGCTGGCCGACGGGCGCCGGATGCGGGTGGACGCGCAGCACGAACCGGCACTGTTCTGGGCGCTGCGCGGCGGCGGGGCGGGCAACTTCGGCGTGGTCACGGCGCTCGAGTTCGACCTGTTCCCGATCACCACGGCGTACGCGGGGGCCTTGATCTGGGATCTGAGCGACGCTTCCACCGTGCTCCCGCGCTGGGCGGAATGGTCGGCGACCGCGCCGGAGTCGGTCACCACCTCGTACCGGCATGTCCAGTTCCCGCCGATCCCCGAGCTGCCCGAGCCGCTCCGGGGCCGGCGTCTGGTGATCATCGACGGCGCGATCCTGGAGGACGACGACGACAAGGCCGCCCGGCTGCTCTCCGCGCTGCGCGACCTGAAGCCGGAGATGGACACGTTCAGCCGGCAGTCCGCCGAGACCCTGAACCAACTGCACCTGGACCCGGATCAGCCCACCGGCAGCGTCGGCGGCACCGCCGGCCTCTTCGACGCGCTGCCCACCGCCGCGACCGACCGGCTGCTGGAGGTCGCCGGCCCCGACTCGGGCACCCCGCTGCTCGTGCCGGTGGAGATTCGCCAGCTCGGTGGGGTGCTGAGCCGCGAACACCCCGGCGGCGGCGTGCTGAACCAGCTCGACGGCCAGTTCCTGATCTTCAACACCACCTTCGCGACCGACCCGGAGCAGACGGCGCAGGCGGTCGTGGACACCGGCCGGCTGACCACGGCGATGACCCGCTGGGCGAACGGCCGCGAGTACCTGCCCTTCGTCGAGGAGCCGATGGACACGTCGGCGGCGTTCCCGCCCGCCGACTTCGCCGAGCTGCGCCGGATCCGGACCGAGGTCGACCCGACCGCCCTGTTCCAGTCGTCGCACGAGATCCCGCAGCTGCGCCCGCCCGTGTGATCGAGGGGGCCGCGGTCGCGGCCCCCTCGTCGGATCAGTGCTCGGACTCGATCTCGGCGGCTTGCCGTTCGCGGACGTGGTGGTGCTCAGCTTGCTCAGCAGGGCGCTCAGGTCGATGCCGGTGAGGTCCGTGCCCAGCTGCAGACCCTGGGCGACGTTGCTCGCCACCGATTTGGTCAGCGACGACGCCCCGTCGGTGGAGATGACGGTCATTCAGTCCTCGAAGGCGACCAGATGCCGCTCACGAGCTCGAGTGAGATGCACCCGCATCGCCGCCTCCGCCCCGTCGCCGTCCCCGTCGCGAATCGCCGCGGCCAGCGTTTGATGCTCATCATTGGTGACGGCGATCAGCGCGTACGGGAAATACCGCCGATGCAGATGCAAGTGGGCGTGCAGCCGGTTGATCGAGTCGCGCAGCAGCGGGCTGGCCGAAGCCTGCGCGACCAGGTCGTGCACATGCGCGTCGAGCGCCGTGAACGCCGCATGCCAGCCGCGCGTCTCCCCGCCCTCGACCGTCCGCGCCGCCTCGACCACCAACACCGCCCGCTGCGCCTCCGTGGCTCGTGCCGCCGCCCACCGGGCCGCCGCGCACTCCAGCAGCAGCCGCATGTCGAACATGTCGTGGAACTCGGCCACCGTGAGCAGCGGACTGACTGTGTAGCCGGCCAGCGGCCTCTTCCGCACCAACCCCTCGGACTCGAGCCGGGCCAGCGCCTCCCTGACGGGCGTCGGTGAGACCTCGAGCTCGCGCGAAAGCGCGTCGATGTTGACCCGGTCGCCCGGGGCCAGGGTGTGCTCGAGCACGGCCGATCGCAGCGAGTCGTAGACGTCGTCGCCGAGGGTCGACCGCTTGAGCGGCGGCAGCGACGCGGAGCCTGTCATGGCCACCATCCTGGTGTTTCGGCAGAGTTTCGCAATCGTGTCTTGACTGACCTCGATGTGACCGGGTACACATCCCAGGAAAGATCCTATAGGATCTACGAAGCCGAAAGGAACCCGTATGAAGCGGTCCCCGTTCCTCCGGCTCGGCCTGGGGGCGGCTGCGATTGGCCTGCTCGCCAGCGCCGGGTGCACCAAGAAGAGCGACAACGAGACGGCTGCCGCCTCGACCGGCAAGTCCGCTGACCAGGTGAAGGTCGCCCTCGTCCCGGGCGGCGCGCACCCCTATTTCCAGCCGTGGAAGACGACGGCGGCCGAGGCGAAGACCGAGCTCAAGCTGGGCGACGCCACCTTCAACGAGACCTCGGGCTGGGACCAGACCAAGCAGAACGACGTCATCAAGTCGCTGGCCGCGCAGGGTTACAACGCGTTCGGCATCTTCGGCGTCGCCCCCGAGAACATCAACTCCACCTTCGACGACCTCAAGCGTCAGGGCTTTGCCGTCGCCTCCCTCGCCTCG
>DASRYP010001044.1:0-3664 GCA_035687165.1 Actinoplanes sp.
GGGGCCACAAGTTCGTGCTGAGCGAGCTGACCCGCACGCTCGGCGGCGACGAGACGCACACGCTGGCCGACACGGTCGGTGAGTCCGAGACCAGGGGCGGCGCGAAGGGTGAGCGCGGTTCCCGGCACGGCCTGCGGCGCTACACGAGCACGAACTGGAGCAAGACTCGCAACTGGAGTCAGACCGAGTCGACCGCGAACGGCACGAATTGGAGCGACGCGGCCTCGGCCCAGCGGGTCTACGAATACGTGCTCGAGCCGCGCGTTCTGCAGGACCTTCCCGAGTACGCGATGGTGCTCGTCAAGAACGAGGGCCGGGGCTCGGTGGTCCAGGCCGTCGAGGTCGACCCCGCGATCGTGACTCTGCCCCGCGTCTCGATGGTCCCGGTCGACCAGCAGCCGCTCCCCGACCCGGCCGAGGCCGTAATCCCGGCGACCCGCCAGCCCAGCCAGGTCACCGTCTCGCAGCCGCAGCCCCTGGCCGCCCCGGAATCAACCCCGCCCGAGTGGGGCACGATCAGCGACCCGCCCCGCCACCAGCAGCGCTAGTGACGGCGCCACTGCAGCATGGCGGCGGTGGCGTCGTCGCGTAGTTCGCCGTCCTCGTAGGAGATGATCGCCTGGATCAGCCGGCGCATGGTCTCCGGCGCGGAGGTGCCGTCGCGCATCGTGTCCAGCAGGAAGTCACCGAGCCGGTCCACGCCGAAGAGCGTTCCGGACGCGTCCCGCGCCTCGGTGACGCCGTCGGTGTAGAGGACCAGCGTGTCGCCGGGCGCCAACTGCTGCTCGATGACGCGGGGCGGCCGGGCCACCATGGTGCCGAGTCCGAGCGGCATTGCGGTGGGCGTGGGGAGCTGCGGCAGGGCCCGTCCGTCCCGAAGGAAGAGCTCCGCGGGGTGGCCGGCGCTGATCCGCTGGTAGCGGCCGGTCGCCATGTCGAGCTCGGCCAGGATCGCGGTGACGAAGGACCCCCGATACTGGGCGGTGATCCACTTGTCGATCGACCGGTAGGTGTCGATCAGGTCGAGCCCGGACCGGCGGGCGTTGCGGTACGTGTTCAGCGTCAGCGTGGTCAACGCGCTGGCGCTGATCCCGTGGCCGACCGTGTCGAAGAGCGCGACGTGCAGAATCTCGTCGTTGGCGGCGTAGTCGAACGCGTCCCCGCCGACGTCGTAGCAGGGCTCGAGCACGGCCGTGACCAACGTCCCGTCGACCGCGAAGGTCAGCGGCGGCAGCTGATTCCAGATGATCTCCGCGGCCAGTTGCATGGGCAGCCGCCGCCGGGTGTGCTCGACCGCGTCGCCGTAGCAGCGCCGGCTGGCGATCAGCTCGGCGACCAGGGCAGCGATCACTTCGAGGTCCAGCCGGTCGGCGGTGGACGGATAGGTCTTGACCCGGAACTCCAGGACGCCGAGCCGTTCGGCCCCGTGCAGCAGCGGTAGCCAGAGAACCCCGCGGTCGCCCTCGTCGAGCCACTGCTGCTGAGCGGTCGTGAAGGCCCGGCCGGCCGGCGTGTTCTCCACGGCCAGCCTGGTGGCCAGGTCGACGGCGGTTCCGCGCAGCGGGTGCAGCGCGACCTGCCCGTAGTCGACGAGCAGCACGGTGGCGGCCTCGGCGTCGAGCAACGGGGCAACCGCCGCCAGCACCCCCGGCAGGTCCTCGGCCCGTCCGCGGTGGCGCAGATCCATGAGCCGGCGTACGGCTTCCATTGACGCGAGCATCAGACCCATCTTCCAGCCCGGCGGCCGATAACGCACGATCGGCACCGGGCCGGCCCAGCTTGCGACGACGGGCTGGGGCTGCACGGTCCGCGCCGGGTAGCACATCGCGGGCCACCGCGCGGCCGAACAGTGAAAGCCTCCCGCAACGTGCCGTCCTCGACCGGAACGGAGGTTCGGGACGTTGCGTCCGTTTTAGCGTGGTCGGCGATGACAGAGACGACTGCCGGCGTACGCCATCAGACCGCCCCCACAGCCATCGGTTCGTCGCTCGGATTCCGGCCCGACATCGAAGGCCTGCGCGCCGTGGCGGTCGTGTTGGTGGTCCTCTTCCACGCCGGTGTTCCCGGTCTCGCCGGTGGCTATGTCGGCCTGGACGTCTTCTTCGTCATCTCCGGCTTCGTGCTCACCGCGCTGATGCTGCGCGAGGTGCGCGAGACCGGCCGCCTCTCGCTGATCCGCTTCTTCGCCCGCCGAGCGCGGCGCCTGCTGCCCGCGGCCGCGCTCGTGCTCTTCACCACGCTGCTCGCGAGCTATCAATGGTTCGGGTTCCCGGTGGGCAACGAGATCGTCCAGGACGTCACCCGGGCCGCGTTGTTCGCCGCGAACTTCCACGTCGCCGGCGCGGCCTCGCCGGTGCAGCACTTCTGGTCGCTCGCCGTCGAGGGGCAGTTCTCCCTCGTCTGGCCGGTCGCGATCGTGCTGCTGATCTGGCTGGGTTTCCGCTGGGCGATCGGCTATTGGCTGGCCGCCGCCGTGGCCGCGTCGTTCGCGTACTCGAGCTGGCAGACCGGCACCGCGACGTACTATTCGTCGCTCACCCGCGGCTGGGAACTCGGCGCCGGCTGCCTGCTCGCGCTGGCCGCCCCGAAGCTCGACCGGATCCCGGCCCGGGTCGCCACCGCGATGGCCGGCGCCGGACTGGCCCTGATCATGATCGCCGCGCTCACCTTCCACGAGAACACAGCGTTCCCCGGGTTCGCCGCAGTGCTGCCCGTGCTGGCCACGGTGCTGGTGCTGGCCGGGCGCGGCGACTCGGTGCTGGGCCGCCGGCCGCTGGTCTGGCTCGGCCGTCTGTCCTACGCGTTCTTTCTCTGGCACTGGCCGGTGCTGATCCTCGCCGAGCAGGTGCGCGGCGGGCCGGTGCCGGGCAGCACCCGGGCGGCGCTCATCCTGATCTCGCTCGGGCTGGCGGCGGTGACGTACCTGCTGGTGGAAGCGCCGATCCGCCGCTCCCCGCCGCTCGTCACTTGATCCGGCGTCACTCGTGCGCGCGGCCCTCCCGGACGGCCGTTCGGACGGTCCGCACGTCGCGCTTGCCGCTCGCCAGTGCCGCCTCGGGTTCGGGCGGCATCGCCTTCTTCACCTGGCCCTTGCCGACCAGTGCGGCGACCCCGGCCACGGCGAAGAGCAGAACTATCACGATCAGCGCCGCCGCCCAGACGGGCAGGACCAGCGCCAGCAGGGCGCCGATCGTCACGAAGAGTGCGCCCAGCCCGTACAGGGCGACCACTCCGGCGCCGCCGAGCAAACCAGCGCCCGTACCAGCGCGTCTGCCCTTCTCGACCAGCTCCGCCCGGGTCAGCGTCAGCTCCTCCCGGACCAGCGTCGACATCTGCTCGCTCAGCTGGCTGACCAGCTCGCCGACCGGCTGCTGCTCGGTGTGCGTCGTCATCCGTGAGCTCCCTTCCTCCGGTCGCCCACTTACCCACGTCGCAGACGGGTAATCGCCGCTCAGCGAGTTATGACCCGATTTCGCTGACCTCGGCGAACGGTCGGTCGTCCCACCACGTGGCGTGGATGATGAAGCTGTGCTGGGTCTCGTTGAAGTAGACCGCGAGGTTGCCCGGCGAGTCCTGCACCTTCTGCACCGCCCAGCCGTCGGTGGGGGTCGCGGTCATCAGTGAGACCACGCCGTCGGAGGTCATCCGGATGACCGCCTGACCG
>DASRYP010001045.1:0-6263 GCA_035687165.1 Actinoplanes sp.
CGGCCAGCGCGGCCGGCTTCTTCGCCGCGAGGCCGAACCGCTTGTCGAACAGGCTCGGGCCGAAGCCGATGGTGAGCGTCAGCCCCGACGCCGGCAGGCCGAGCGCCTCGCCGGTGTCGTCCGGCGGCGACTCGGGGATGCCGCCGACCGCACCCATCGTGCCCGCTTCCAGCCCGGCGGTCATCCGCGCCGCCGCGGCCGTCCACGACTCGAGCATGTCGACCAGGGCCCCGCGGTCCTTGGTGATCACGTCGAACGCGACGAAGTGCAGCCGGTCCTGGGCGGGCGTGACGATGCCCGCCTGCCGCTCGCCGTAGAACGGGGTCGCGTCGGCCGCCGCTGTCACCGGGGGCCGCTCGTCGCCCCGCAGAGCGACCGTGCCGGCCACCGCGGCACCCAGCACACCCGCGCCGGCCAGCCCGATCACCTTACGCCGCTGCATTTCTCAGACCCTTCAGACGTACGCGGACAGCCTTTTACTTGCCGGCGACGAGCCCGGCGACCTTGCTGATCGGCTCGGCCAGCGCGTTGATCTGGTCGCTGAGCACCTTCAGGTCGGCCTCGGAGAGCTGGTTGTGCAGCTGCCAGCCGTCCCCGCTGCGGTGCTTCTCGAGCGCCGCCTCGGTCGACGCGAACCGCTCGTCGAGCGTCTTGACCAGCGCCGCGTCCTTCTCCTCAAGGGCCGGCCGCAGCGCCGCGATCGCGGCCCGGGAGCCCTCGACGTTGGCCGCGAAATCCCACAGGTCGGTGTGCGAGTAGCGGTCCTCCTCGCCGGTGATCTTGCCGGTGGCGACCTCGTCGAGCAGTTCCTTGGCGCCGTTGGCCAGCTGCACCGGCGAGAGCGCCGCCTTGTTCGCCTCGTCGACGATCTTCTGCACGTCCACCAGCAGCTTGTCGGCGGTCGGGCCGGACTTGCTGATGTCCTTGGTGACCCAGAGGTCCTTCTCGATCTTGTGGAAGCCGGTGAACTCCTGGCCCGGCTCCTGGTCGCCTTCGCGGCCGTCGATCGCCGGGTCGAGGTTGCCGAAGATCTCCGCGACCGGCTCGATCCGCTCCCAATAGGTGCGCGCGACCGGGAACAGCGCCTTGGCCTTCTCGGCGTCGCCGCCCTTGACCGCGGTGACGAACTCGGTGGTCTTGTCGATCAGCGCGCCGGTCTGGCTCTGCACGTACCGCTGGTAGTCGGTCGTGGCCTGGGCCAGCTTCGCGTCCTCGGTGAGCGGCGCGGCCGAGCCGCTGACCTTGAAGCCGTTCCGGATGCCCTTGCCGATCATGCCCGGCTTGCAGGCGGTCTCGTACGCGCCGGCGGTCAGCTCGACGATCAGCTCGCGGGACAGGCCGGGCGCGATGTTCTCGACCTCACCCATCACCCGGTCGCCGGGCGCGTAGACGTAGAACTCGGTGACCTTGTTGCCCTTGTTGGCGATCGCGAACGTGACGGTGCCGGCGTCCGACTCGGACGAGGCGACCTTGCACTCGGTGTCCGACGCGTTGACGGTGATCTTGTCTGCCGCGGTGGTGGCCGAGTCCGAGTCGCCGCCGCCGCAAGCGGCGAGCGGGACGGTCGCGCTGGCGGCCGCGACGAGCGCGAGCAGGCGAGGGGTACGCATCGTTTTCCTACGCTTTCGAAGGGGTGAGCTTGATTTCCGGCGATCCGGCCGGCTGCTTCGGCCGGTGCGGCCAGAGGAAGATCACGAGTACCGGGATGCCGTAGGCGAGCCAGGCGATCGTCTCGAGGACGGTGGGCGCGGGCGTGAAATTGATCATGCCGCGTAGCAGTTCGGCGTACCAGGACTCGGGCGGCCAGGACCCGCTGATGTCGAACGCGGTGGTGTTGAGGCCGGGCAGGATGCCGGCCTCCTGCAGGTCGTGGACCCCGTACTTGAGAATCCCGGCCGCGACGAGCACGAGCAGCCCGCCGGTCCAGGTGAAGAAGCGGCTCAGGTTGATCCGCACGGCGCTGAAATAGAGCAGCCAGCCGAGCGCGACCGCGGTGAGCAGCCCGAGCGAGATGCCGATCAACGGGCGGGCGCTGGCCGCGGTTCCCTGCGCCGCCGCGTAGAAGAGGACGGAGGTCTCGAGCCCTTCGCGCAGCACCGCGAGAAACGCCACGCCGACGATCGCCGGCGGACCGACGGCGATCGCGCCTTCCATCCGCCCACGCAGCTCGCTTCCCAGGTGGCGGGCCATCCGGCGCATCCAGAAAATCATCCAGGTCACGAACGTGACCGCCACGATGGAGGCGATGGCCTCGAACAGTTCCTGGTGCGTGAAGGAGAGCCGGGCCACCCCGAACTGCAGCAGCGCCGCGAACCCGATCGACAGCACCGCGGCGACCGCGACACCGGCCCAGACCCACTTGAGGAGCGGCTTGCGACCGGACTTGACCAGGAAGGCCACCAGGATCGAGACCACGAGCGTGATCTCCAGCCCTTCGCGGAGCCCGATCAGGTAAATGGCCGTCATCGAACTCCCCAGGTAAGCCAACCCTTACTATGCCGAGGCTTACCTTCTTTTATTAGCTGGGAGAAGTCAACTCAGAACGAGATGTCCCACACCTCTCACCCGGAGAGTGGGCCGCCCGCCAGCACGATCACCACGCCGACGCCGGCTGCGGTCAGCAAGGTGAGGACCGGTCCGCGACGGAGAGCCAGCAGCAGGACGGCGGCGCCGGCCAGGACGGCGTACTGCCAAAGCTCGGTCAGGGCCAGGGCCAGTGGGACCGCTGAGCCGAGAATGGCCCCGATCGCGGCCGGGGCCGCGCCGTCGAGGAAGGCGCGGACGCGCCGGTTGTCGCGCAGGCGGTCGAAGCGAGCGGCGCCGGCCAGGATGAAGACGAACGAGGGGCCGAACGCGACGAGCGCGGCCAGCAGGCCGCCGCCGAGACCAGCGGCGGCATAACCGACGGCGGCCACGGTGTGCACGACCGGGCCGGGGGTGATCTGACCGAGCGCGACGGCGTTGAGGAACTGCGCGGCCGTCATCCAGTGGTAGCGGTCGACCGCGTCGGCCTGCATCAGCGGGATGATGACGAACCCGCCGCCGTACGAGAGCGCACCGACCTTGAGCGCCACCCAGGCGATCCCGCCCAGGGCGCCGGTCGACGTCAGCAGCGGAAGGCCGAGTCGCGGCCCCCGACCCGCGGGCACCCGCTGGGCGATCGTCTCGACGACCCCACACGTTATCAGCAGCAGCACCAGCCAGGGGCCGACGGTGGCGGCCGCTGCCCCGCCCAGCACCAGGTAGGCCAGCCACCGGCTGCGCCGCGGGGCCCGGCGCCACCCGGCTGGGACCAGGCTCACGCCGGCCTGCACCGCGACCACGGCCACGGCAGCACCCGCTCCCGCGCCGGCCGCCTTGACCCAGAGCGGCGGATCGCCCTCGAGGAAGAGCATCGCCAGGGCCAGAATCGCGACCAGCCCCGGCACGATGAAGGCGAGCCCACCGACGACCGCGCCGGCCCGGCCGCGCACGCGCCAGGCCGTGAAGATCGCCAACTGGGTCGACGCGGGGCCGGGCAGCAGGTTGCAAGCGGCGATCGCGTCCTCGAACTCCCGCGCGTCCAGCCACCGGTGATCGTCCACGCAGAGCTTGCGCAGCAGGGCGATGTGCGCGGGCGGCCCCCCGAATCCCACACAGCCGATTCGCCCCCACTCCCGCAGGACGGTGCCCAGACCCACCTCACTCATGGCCGCACGATAGGCGACCCCGTGCAACGCCAGGTCACCCGGCATACTGCCGGGGTGGATCCCCCTGCGGACAAGACCGGCTCGGAACGGCTGGTGTGCTTCACCGACACCCCCTCGGCAACTTCGCCGCGTTCCTGGGTCAGGTCCTCTCCACCGTCGTGGGCGCCACCTTCGCCGGCTCCATCGGCTTCTCCGCGTTCTTCCGGCAGTTCTTCACCCCGTACTTGACCCGCCCGCTCCGGCACCGCGGCCCGTTCGCCTGACACACGGTCTCGTGCCAGGTCGGTGACAGCTGTTCGCGGGTGCCGCCGATCGCCCGGCAGCACCCGCGACGATCAGCAGTAAAGATTACCGCCGGTGGGGACGCCGAGAATGCCGGCGAACTGGGTGTAGTTGTTGACCCGGCTCTGCACCTGCGCCGGGTTGGCGCCGTTGCACTCGATGCTGTTGATGGCCCGGATCGTCGTACCGAAGCCTTGGCTGTTGACCATCGCGTTGTGCGACGTCGTGCCCGCACCACCGGTTCCGGTCATCCAGTACCAGAGGCCGGTCTGCCACGAGATCGACGAGTTCGTGGCCACCAGGTTCGGGTTGTTGAGCAGATCGACGTTGAGCGCGTTGCCCGCCGCGTAGTAGTTGAAGTTCCAGCTCAGCTGAATCGGGCCCCGACCGTGATAGGCCGACTGCCCGGCCGGACAACCGTAGGGCTGCGAGAAGTCGCAGTAGTGCGGCCAGTTCGCCTGGTTGATCTCATCGATGTAGACCAGCCCGCCGGTTTCGTGCCCGACGTTGGCGAGGAAGGCGGCCGCCTCCTGCTTCTTGACCGTGTCACTGCCTGCGGTCGCGAACGAGGGGAACTTGCGCATGGCGTCGGTGAGCCCGGCGTACGTGTAGAAGCCGTTCCGCCCCGGGAACATCTGGTTGAACTGCGCCTCGCTGACCACGAACCCGCCGCCACCGCCACCACCACCGCCACTGCAGCTGAAGGGCGACCAGAACCAGGTGCTGATCGTCGGGTCGTAACCCGGGTTCTCATGCGTGGCCTGGTAGTACTGCCCGTTGGTGTAACGCACGATGGCGCCCACCGCATAGAACTGCCCTGCGACCCAGTTCGGATAGTTGCAGGCGGTCCCGCCACCACCGCCGCCGCCGCTGCCGCCGGTGCAGTCGCCGTTGTCCTGCCAGACATTGGTGCCGCCGGTGCTGGGCGCCTCACCCTGGGTCCACCACTTGGCGGTCCAGTTGTGGCTGTTGTAGGACGCGGTCATACCACCGGTATAGACCGCGCTGTTGTCGTAGGGAGTCACGCACGCACCAGCCGCTTCGGCCACCGTAACCGGCGCCACCGCGCCGACCAGCCCCACTGCGAGCGCAGCAAGCAGAGTCAGCAGACGTTTTCTCAACATGGCGAACCTTCCGTACGCCGGGGGATGTTTTGCCGCGCGACACATAGACAAAAGCAAATCCCCGACCCCGGGTCAACATCTGTAAACAAACTTAAGTCATTCGGGCATTCACCCACCCCCACCCCCGGCCGCGTGCCGGCTCAGTGGCCCAGGAGGTCGTTGAGCGCTTCGCTCAGTTCGGCGAAGTCGCTGCTGGTGTGGGCGGACAGGGTGAGGGTGTTCATGTCGGCCAGGACGTCGGTGATCCGGGCGATGGTGTTCCGGATCTTCTCGTAGAGGTCGAGGTCCTCCCGGATGCCCTGCAGGTTCTCCAGGCCGACCCCGCGCATCGCCGACTCCAGCTCGGCCCGCTTCTCCTCCCAGTGCCGCACGTAGGCCACCCGCCCGACCGGGTCGAAGATGTTCGCGTCGCCCAGCACCACCGGAAACACCACCTTGGCGAACTCGGTCCGGTCGGCGATCTCGGTGAGCTCGAACATGCAGTTCCGCGACCTCAGGTACGCGTCGTCGAGCACCACGATCACCGCCCGGCTCCCGCCCAGCCGGCGCATGAACTGCTGGATCGGATCGCGGTAGCGCAGCTCGTTCCGGTCGCGCCGGAAGAGCAGCCCGCGCGCGCTCAGCCCGCTCTCCATCCGGTCGACCAGCGCGTCCGCCGCCCCACCCCACTTGTACGACACGAACACCTCGGGCGGGCTGCCCGCGCGCCTCGGCGAGACCGCGTCACCCGGCTGCCACAGCTCGCTCAGCAGCGCCACCGCGTCGACCAGCCGGTGACTGGCCCGACACTGGATGAGGTCGCCGGCCCGGGCGAAGTCCTCCAGCTCGCGCACGCTGAACATGGTCGGCTCGGCTGCTCCCGCACACACCTCGCAGCCGCACGGACGCAGCCGCTCGAAGCGCAGGTCGGGATAGGACCGGTGGATCGTCCGCAGGGACCGGTCGATCACCGCGAGCAGCACCCTCGGGTCACGGGGCGCGAGCCGGATGTGCAGCCGCCGCCGGCGGTAGTCCTCGACCACCTCGGCCCGGCCGACTTCCTGCCGCAGCACGACCCCGCTGCGCCACACCGCGTCGTCCTCGATCAGGTCGTGCAGCTCGACGATCAGGCGACGCACGATGCCTTTGGGCATGATGTCGTACTCGTACCGCAACGCCAGGTGTCCCG
>DASRYP010001046.1:0-6643 GCA_035687165.1 Actinoplanes sp.
GGGGTGGAGGCAGGCCGGAACTCGTTGCCGTAGACCATGCCCAGCACGCCCTGGATGATCAGCACGAGCCCGAGGGCGACAACCACCCCGTTGAGCGGCGACGAATGGTCGACGAAGCGCATCACCACCCGCTCGACACCCGCGCCGAGCAGCAGGCCGGCGAGGAGCGCGACGATGAAGCCCAGCCAGTAGGAGCCGGTGGCATCGACCACCGAGTAGGCCACGTAGGCCGTCGCGACCGCCATCGCACCCTGCGCGAAGTTGACGATGCGCGCGGCACGCCAGATCAGCACCAGGGCCAGCGCGAACGCCGCATAGACCGCGCCCCGGCTGAGCCCGTCGAAAGTGAGGAAGACGAACCTGTCCATATCAGAATCCCAGGTAGGCGTGCCGGAGGTCGGCGTCGTCGACGAGCGTCGCTGCGTCGTGGCGGGTGACGATGCGCCCGAGTGACAGCACGACACCCTGGTCGGCGATCGAGAGCGCGCTGCGCACGTTCTGCTCGACCAGCAGGACGGTCAGGCCGGTGCGGTCGCGCAGGTCACGCAGCAGCGCCATGATCTGGGCGGTGATCTTCGGGGCCAGTCCCAGCGAGGGTTCGTCGAGCAGCAGCAACCGGGGCTGAGCGGCCAGGGCGCGACCGATCGCGAGCATCTGCCGCTCGCCGCCGGAGAGTTGGTGGCCGAGGTGGCCCTTGCGCTCGGCAAGCGGGGGAAAGAGCCCGTAGATCGGTTCCAGCGACGGCTGCGGCTTGCGCCAGAGGCCGCCAAGGCGCAGATTTTCGTCGACGGTGAGTTCGGTGACGACGCCGCGGCCCTCGGGGACGTGCGCGATGCCGAGGTGCACCATCCGCTCGACCTTTGTCCCGCGCAGGTCCTTGCCGTCGAAGACGACCTGGCCCTTCGCGGCGGGCAGCAGGCCCGACAGTGACCGCAGAAGGGTCGTCTTGCCGGCCCCGTTGGCCCCGAGCACCGCGACGATCTGTCCGGCCTGGACGGTGAGGCTGACGTCATGCAGCACGGGGGCGGCGCCGTAGCCGGCGGTGAGGCCGTCGACCTCGAGAAGCGTGCTCATGCCGGAGCCCCCAGATAGGCCTCGGCGACCTTGTCGTTGGTGCGGATCTCGCCGGGGGTGCCGAGCGCGATCGGTTTGCCGAAGTCGAGCACGAGGATCTCGTCGCAGACGGACATGACCAGCTCCATGTGGTGCTCGACGAGCAGCACGGTGGTCGTCGACTCCTGGATCAGCTCAGCCAGCCAGCGGATCTCCTCGGCGTCGAGGCCGCCGGCCGGTTCGTCGAGCATGAGGATGCGGGGCTTCGCGGCGATGGCCCGGGCCAGCTCGACGCGTTTGCGTTTGGCGTAGGGCAGAGAGCCGGGCAGCGCGCGGGCGTGCTCGGCGACGCCGCAGCGTTCCAGGGCCGCCCAGGCGTCGCTCTCGGATTTGCGGGAGCGCACGCCGACCAGCACGTTTTCCAGGACGGTCAGGCCGTTGAACTGGCCGACGCCCTGGAGGGTGCGAGCGATGCCGCGCCGGATGAGCTGGTGGGGCCGGGGACGGAAGGGTTGGTGATCGAGTGTCAGGGAGCCGGACTGCGGCGCGACGAAGCCGCAGATGACGTTGAAGAGGGTCGTCTTGCCGGCGCCGTTGGGCCCGATGATGCCGACGGTGCGGCCGGGCGCCACGCGCAGGGAGACGTCATCGAGGGCGAGCAGCCCGCCGAATTGGACAGTGATGTGATGCAGGGCGAGGCCCTGATCGGCTGGCTCGGGTGGTTCTTGGGCTGAATCCGTTGACATGGTCACCTCGGCTCGGGGGCGGAGTGGCCGGACGAACGCAAGCACTGAAAAACGGCACGGCCGTTCTCTGTGGATCATGATGGTCAACTATTTACACTGGCAGTGTAACTTTCTCGCCGTGCACGTCAACCGCCTGTTTCCACGTTGTTTCCATCGGTGTTTATCGCATGGTTGAGCCCAGTTCGGGGCCTCGAGCAGAGCACTTTGCGAGGAGCGCGGAACCGGGCGTGGGGGTAGCCCTGCCTGACCAGTGATCGTGATACGTCGATGGGCCGGGGGAGGCGTGTCGGTCAGGCGACGTCGATCGGGCGGAACTGCACGCTTATTCGGGGGCCGACGGGCTTGGCGGTCTTGAGGATGGCGTGCTCCCATGTGCGTTGGCAGGAGCCGTCCATCACGATCAGGTCGCCGTGGCCGAGGAGAAAGCGGAGCGTGTCGTGGCCACCGGCGCGTGGGCGCAGGGACAGGGTGCGCGGTGAGCCCAAGGAGAGGATCGCGACCATCGTGTCGTGCCGGGCCGAGCGGCCGATCGTGTCGCCGTGCCAGGCGACGCTGTCGCGGCCGTCGCGGTAGAGGCACATGCCCGCGGTGACGAACTCTTCGCCCAGCTCGTCGGCGTAGTGGCCGTTCAGAGCGGATTTCGCGGCGATCAGCGCGGGGTGCGGCAGTTGCTCGTCGCCCCCGAACCAGCGCAGCAATCGAGGCACGTCGACGACGGAGTCGTACATCTGTCGGCGGTCGGCTCGCCAGTCGATGCCGAGCAGGATCTCGAACACGGCGTCGGACCCACGCAGCCAGCCAGGGAGCACGTCAACCCAGGCGCCGGCGGTGAGCCGATGTCGGGTGACCCGGCCCGCGAGCTCGCCGACGCCGGGAGCCGCCTGGCCCCCGGCGTCGCCGGTCAGATCGAACATCGACGGCTGATAGGTACTGGTCATGCCGCCATATTAGGACGGCTGTTCGAAGATCGTTTTGGTTGTCCACAGGGGGTGGGGGTGGCTGACCAACCCACCCGCCCGGGGTTGCGGGCGAGCCTAAGCCGTTCCGGGAGTGCGCGCGACGTTATCCACAGGCTCAGCGCCCAACGGTCGTCCCCGCATCGTCGGGCATCGGAGCGGGAGCCGTGGCTGAAGCGGGGGCCGTGGCTGAAGCGGGAGCGGTGGGTGAAGCGGGAGCGACGACCGCGGGCGACTTCGGCCGTAGCACGGCCACGGCGACGACTGCCGCGAGAACTCCGCCGACCACGCCGATCAGCGACGTCGACGAGATCGCCGACACGAAGGCATCCTGGGCGACCCGGGTTAGCCCCACGTCCCCGGTGGCGGCCGCGATCCGCAGGGCGTCCCCGATCGAGTCGCGGGCCTGGGCGGTCACGTCGGCCGGCAGTGCCGCGCGGTAGGTCGCGGTCAGCACGCTGCCCAGCACGGCCACGCTCAGCGCCGTGCCCACCTGCTGCACCGTGTCGTTGACCGCCGAGCCGACGCCCACCCGCTCCGGCGGGAGTGCGCTCATCAACGTCCCGTACGCGGCGGGTCCCGCCGTGCCGCTGCCCATGCCCATGACGACCAGGGCGAACGCGAGCTTCAGGTAGCCGTCGCCGGGGACGAGCGACGTGAGGATGCCGAAGCCCGCGGACATCAGCAGCAGGCCGGCGGCCAACGCCGTACGCGTGCCGAACTTCTTGTCGACCACGACGCCGACGCCGTTGAAGACCATCGCGGCCACCAGCATCGGGATGAACGCCGTACCGGCCTTGAGGGGTTCGTAGCCGAGGACGAACTGCAGGTACTGCGTCAGCGCGAGCAGCACCCCGCCGGCCGAGAACGACAGGAGCACGATCGAAAGGCTGGCACCCGCGAAATTGCGGTCACGGAAGAGTCGCATCGGCAGCATCGGCTCGGCGACCCGGCGCTCCCACAGCACGAACGTGGTGAGCCCGATCGCCGCGACGACGAAGCCGCCGAGCGCGGCCGAGCTCCAGCCGTGCTGCCCGGCCGAGATCACTCCCCAGACCAGGGCGGTCATGCCGATCATGGAGAGCAGGGCGCCGAGCAGGTCGGGCTTGCTGGCCACGCCGCGCGACTCCGGGATGATGATCAGGGCAGCCACGATGCCGAGCGCCGCGATCGGCACATTGAGCAGGAAGATCGAGCCCCACCAGAAGTGTTCGAGGAGCAGCCCGCCGAGGCTGGGACCGCCGAGGGCGCCGAGCATGAGCACCGAGCTCCAGATGGCGATGGCCTTCTTGCGCTCGTCCTCGGCGAAGACCGTGGTGAGAATCGAGAGCGTACCCGGCATCAGGAACGCGGCCCCGACACCCATCAGGCCGCGTACGGCGATGAGCTGTCCGGGGGTCTGGCTGAGCGTTGCCAGCACCGAGGCGCCGCCGAAGACCACGAGTCCGATCACCAGGCCCCGGCGACGCCCGTGGCGGTCCGACAGGCTGCCCGCCGTGAGCAGGAGACCGGCGAAGACCAGGATGTACGCGTCGATGATCCACTGAATCTGGGCGGTGCTCGCGCCGAGGTCGCGGATGAGCGACGGGATCGCGATGTTCAGCACCATGTTGTCGACGACGACCACCAGCAGGCTCAGGCAGAGCACGCCGAGGATCATCCAGCGCCGGGGGTTGCGCTCCGTCATGACGACCTCTCTCGTACGGCTTCCTCTCGAGCGATGTGCGACAACCCGCACGCCGTTCCAGTTGACTCGAACACCGTACCATCGAGCTCGAACACTGTACGACGGTCGGTACGATGGCGAGGTCGAGAGGAATCTGAATGCCGTCGAAGCCCGACTCGTTCACCGGCTCCGTGTGGCTGCGGCCGCCGCGTGACCGGACCGGTCAGCCCAGCCTGAGCCGCGAGCAAATCGTCCGCGCGGCGATCGAACTGCTCGACGCGGAGGGGCCGGCCGGGCTCAGCATGCGTCGGCTCGGCACCAAGCTCGGCTCCGGTGCCACGTCGCTCTACTGGCACGTGGCCAACAAGGACGAGCTGCTCGAGCTGGCGGTCGACGAGGTGCTGGGTGAGGTCTACGTGCCGGAGCCCGGTGACGCGAGCTGGCGGATCGCCGCGTCGATCTGTGCCAACGGGATGCGGTCGGCGCTGCTGCGGCACCCGTGGGTGATCAGCTTGCTCGGGCAGCACCCCACCCTCGGGCCGAACGCGATGCGCCTCGGCGAGCGGCTCGTCGCACTCTTCACGGCGGCCGGATTCAGCGGCATGGCGCTCTCGCACGCGACCGCGGTGCTGAATTCGCACGCGATCGGCGCGGCAACCTCCGAAGCGGCGATCAAGTCAGCCCTCAAGCGCACCGGCAAGACCTATGCGGAGGTCGCCGAGGAAGTCGAGCCCTACCTCGAGCAGCTCGCGCCGGACAACCCGAACTACGAGAAGTGGCGCCAGGAGACCGGCGCCCTACGCCAGGATCCTGATCAAGTGCTTGCGGAGACGTATGCCTTCGGCCTGGAACGGGTTCTCGACGGCCTGGAACTGTGGCTCGACCAGCAGAAGAACAACCCCCCCCGGCTGACCGCTGAGGGGAGTGCCGGGCCGACCGGGTCACAGCTCACTCGGAACCCGACCGCCGACGATGGGAGCCGGCGGCCGGGAAGCTGAGCTCAATGGGTCTGGTGTTGATCCTCCGGGCCGTCCTCGGATTCGGGCTGGTAATAGCTGATGCGGTCGGTCGGCAGCGGGAAGCTGACGTCGCCGAAGGGTGAAGGACCACCCGGGATCGGTAGCGCGACCTCGCTGACGTCCATCTTGCCGTCCTCGCGAACCGGCGGCGTCTCGGCGTGCCGGGCGCTCGAGAACGGCGTCGCGTCTCCCGCGCCGGTCACGCCGGTCGAGATGCTCTGCCCCATCGACCCGGACTCGAGCTGGTCACGACGGAAGATCTTGCGGCCGAGCCAGACCAGCGGGTCGTAGCGACGGTCGACCACGCGCTCCTTCATCGGGATGATCGCGTTGTCGGTGATCTTGATATGTTCGGGGCAGACCTCGGTGCAGCACTTGGTGATGTTGCAGAGGCCCATCCCCTGGTGCGCCTGCGCGTACTCCTTGCGGTCCGTCCGGTCGTCGAGGGGGTGCATGTCGAGCTCGGCGGCGCGGATGAAATAGCGCGGACCGGAGAACGCGGCCTTGTTGTCGTCGTGGTCCCGCACCACATGGCACGTGTTCTGGCAGAGGAAGCACTCGATGCACTTGCGGAACTCCTGGCTCCGCTCGACGTCGATCTGCTGCATCCGGTACTCGCCCGGAGCCACGCCGGGCGGCGGCGCGAAGGCGGGAGTCTCGCGGGCCTTCTCGTAGTTGAAGGACACGTCCGTGACCAGGTCGCGGATGACCGGGAAGGTGCGCAGCGGCGTGATCGTGACCGTCTCGTCCTCGTCGAACGTCGACATGCGGGTCATGCAGCCCAGGCGCGGCTTGCCGTTGATCTCGACCGAGCAGGAACCGCACTTGCCGGCCTTGCAGTTCCACCGGCAGGCGAGATCGGGCGTCTGGGTCGCCTGCAGCCGATGGATGATGTCGAGCACGACCTCGCCTTCGTTGACCTCGACGTCGTAGTCCTGGATCTCGCCGCCGGCCTCGTCGCCCCGCCAGACGCGGAAGTGGCGCTTGGTGCCCATTACTTCGCCTCCGTCTTGCTCTGTGCGTCCGTGCGGGCCCCGGGGATGTGAGCCTCGGCGGAAGCCCGGCTCAGCTCGTCCTCGGTCATGTATTTCGCGAGCTCGCTGCGGTCGAAGAGCTCGATCAGCTCGTCCCGCATCGTCGGCAGCGCCTTGCGCTCGAGATGCACGTCGCCGGTCTTGTCGAGGGAACAGACCAGGTTGACCT
>DASRYP010001047.1:0-5962 GCA_035687165.1 Actinoplanes sp.
CGCCGCCTGTCCCGGGTGAGCCCGACCAAGGCGTTCATCGTCGCGCTGGTCGTGATGCTCGGCGGCCTGTTCCTGCCCGGCATCGTCGGCGCCGCCCTGCTCTTCGTCCTGGCGCTGGGCCTGGCCGCCTTGACCTTCACCACCTGGCCGGTGCAGACCAGCTCGACCCGGGTCCTGCGGTTGATCGTCTTGGCCCTGTTGATCGCCGTCGTGGTAGCGAAGGCCGGATAGCCTGCTTTTGACAATCATTATCATTGTCGGAGAGAGTGGGACCATGCGTCGCCGTCTGCTCCCCGTGCTGCTCGTCCTCGCCACCCTCGCGGGCTGCGGCGGCCGGGCCGCGACGGCGAGCGGGAAGTTCGAGATCGTCACGGCGTTCTACCCGCTGCAATTCCTCAGCGAGCGGATCGGAGGCGACGTGGTCAGCGTCACCACCCTCACCAAACCGGGCGCCGAGCCGCACGACGTCGAGCTCACTCCCCGCCAGGTCGGCGACGTCGCCAAGGCCGGGCTGGCCGTCTACATCAAGGGCTTCCAGCCCGCTGTCGACCAGGCGATCGCGCTGGAGGCCAAGGACCGCGCGTTCAACGCCGCCTCGGTCGTCCCCCTCCTGGAGCTGGGCGACGACGACGGCGGCGGTGACGGCGAGGGCGGCGAGCCCGGCCACGAGCACGAGGAGGCGGCCGGCGGCGAGGACCCGCACGTCTGGCTCGACCCGGTGCGCTTCGCCACGATCGCCGACCGGCTGGCCGAGCGGCTCGGCCAGGCCGATCCCGCGCACGCCGCCGGCTACACCGAGCGGGCCCGGGGCCTGCGCGCCGAACTGGCGGCGCTGAACACCGAGTTCACCGACGGGCTCAAGACCTGCCAGCGCCGCGAGCTGGTGACCAGCCACACCGCCTTCGCCTACCTGGCCAACCGTTACGACCTGCATCAGGTCGGCATCACCGGCATCTCGCCCGAGGCCGAGCCCACGCCGCAGCGGCTCGCCGCCGTGGCCAGGGAGGCCCGTGCGACCGGCACCACGACGATCTACTTCGAGACGCTGGTGAGCCCGGCGGTGGCCGAGACGCTGGCCCGCGAGGTCGGCGCGCGGACCGCGGTGCTCGACCCGCTCGAGGGCCTCGTCGATCAGAAGGCCGACTACTTCACCGTGATGCGGCAGAACCTGACCGCGCTGACCGCAGGACTGGGGTGCGAGGGATGAGCGTCGTGACGGTTCGGCACGCCGCGGTCGGCTACGAGGGCCGCGAGATCCTGCACGACGTGTCGCTGACCGTCGAGCCGGGCGACGTGGTCGCGATCCTCGGCGCCAACGGCTCCGGCAAGTCCACTCTCATTCGGACGATCCTCCGGCTGGTCCCGCTGGGCCGGGGCGAGATCGACCTGTTCGGCACGGCCCAGCGCAAGTTCCGCGACTGGGCCCGGGTCGGATACGTCCCGCAGCGGCTGGGCGCCGGCAGCGGCGTGCCGGCCACGGTCGGCGAGGTGGTCGCCTCGGGACGGCTGGCCCGCCGCGGGATCTTCCGCCCGGCCGGCGCCGCCGACAAGGCCGCGGTGCGGGACGCGCTGACCGGCGTCAGCCTCCTCGACCGCGTCGACGATCCGGTCTCCACCCTGTCGGGCGGGCAGCAGCAGCGCACGCTGATCGCCCGCGCCCTGGCCGGTAAGCCCGACCTGCTGGTACTCGACGAGCCCACCGCCGGGGTGGACGCGGGCAGCCAGGAGGCGTTCGCCGCCGCGCTCGGCCGGTTCCAGCTCGCCGGCGGCACGATTCTGCTGGTCGCGCACGAGCTCGGCCCCCTGCGCCCGCTGATCGACCGCGCGGTCGTCGTGCACCAGGGCCGCATCGCGTTCGCCGGGCTGCCGCCCGAGCCGGCCGGCCACCACGCCGAGCCCGACCATGACCACGTGCACCCGCACGCCGTTCAGCAGCAGGCCGGCATCTGCGAGTGGGCGCCGACCGACCGGATCGCCGCGAACTGACCGATGGACCTCTTCCAGTACGACTTCATGATGCGAGCCCTGCTCGGCGCGCTGATCATCGGTCTGGCCGCGCCCGCGCTCGGCATCTACCTGGTGCAGCGCCGGCTCTCGCTGATCGGCGACGGCATCGGCCACGTGGCACTCACCGGTGTCGGTGTGGGCCTGCTGCTCCACCAGTCGCCGGTGCTCGCCGCGGTGGTAGTGGCCGCGATCGGCGCGGTCGGCGTCGAGCTGATCCGGGAGCGCGGCCGCACCTCGGGCGACCTGGCCCTGGCACTGCTCTTCTACGGCGGCATCGCGGGCGGCGTGGTGCTGGTCTCGCTCTCCGCCGACGCCAGCAGCAACAGCCTGGTGCAATACCTGTTCGGCTCACTGATCACCACCTCCCCGCAGGACATCGCGGTGATCGCGGTGCTCGGGGTGGCCGTGCTGATCGCGATGCTGGCGTTCCGCCCGGCGCTCTTCGCGATCTCCAACGACGAGGAGTACGCGAAGGTCAGCGGCCTGCCGGTGCGCGCGCTCAACCTGCTCATGGCGGTGACCACCGCGGTGACGGTGACGATCGCGATGCGTACGGTCGGCCTGCTGCTCATCTCGGCCCTGATGGTCATTCCGGTCGCCGCCGCGCAGCAGGTCACGCGCGGTTTCCGCACCACGATGGCGGCTGCGATGGGGATCGGCTTGTGCGCCGCCGGCGCCGGGGTCGTGGTCTCGGCCGAGGCTGATACGCCGCCGGGCGCGACCACCGTGATCCTGGCGCTCGCCGTGTTCGTCGCGTTGACGGTCGGCGCCGTGGGCTGGCGGATGGTTCGGCGACGCAGCCAGCCACCCCGTGACGTGGAGCCGCCCGACGTGGTTCTGCAGGAGGCTGAGGTCCGATGACGACGAGTGGTTACGGGGCGTACCAGTCGGCCGGTGAACTGCTGCGTGCCCTCTCCGCGCCGATCCGGGTCGCGATCGTGGCCGAACTGGGCGCCGGTGAACGCTGCGTGCACGAGCTGGTGGAGAAGCTCGGTGCGCCCCAGCCCCTGGTCTCCCAGCATCTGCGGGTGCTGCGCGGCGCCGGGGTGGTCCGGGGTGCACGCCGGGGCCGGGAGATCGCATACTCGCTGGTGGACGACCACGTCGCGCATATAGTCGCGGACGCGGTCAGCCACGCGAGGGAGGTCAGGACGTGAACACCGACACGAACGCCGCGCTGCGCAACACCAAGCAGCGCACGGCGGTGAGCGCTGTGCTCGCCGACGCCGAGGGTTTCTACAGTGCCCAGGAACTGCACGCCATGCTGCGCGAGCGCGGTCAACGGGTGGGCCTGACCACCGTCTACCGCACGCTGCAGGGTCTGGCCGACGCCGGCGAGATCGACGTGATGCGCCCGCCCGGCGGCGAGCACCTCTACCGCCGGTGCAGCCAGGGACACCACCATCACCTGGTCTGCCGGGAGTGCGGCCGGGCGGTCGAGGTCGAGGGCCCGGCGGTCGAGTCGTGGGCCGAGAAAGTCGCCAGCCGGCACGGCTTCAAGAACGTCTCGCACACGATGGAGATCTTCGGAACCTGCCCCGACTGCGCGGCCGTGGGAGCAGGCGGGCGGTAGCTCCCTCCACGTGGGACGCTGGGCCGCGTGAAGCTCTATGCCGACCGGCTGCCCGCCGCCGTACGCCAAATCCTCACCGACCTCGCCGTGGTGCTCTGGATCTACGCCTGGATCCGCGTCGGCCTCTGGGTCAACGACATGGTCGAGAAACTCGCCGTCCCCGGCGCGAGGCTGGAGACCGCGGGTGGCGGGATCGCCGACAACCTGGCCGACGCCGGCAGCAAGGTCGGTCGCGTGCCGCTCGTCGGGGACCAGTTGGTCCGGCCCTTCGAAGGGGCGGCGTCGGCGGCCCGGTCGATCGCCGAGGCCGGCCGCCAGACGCAGGAGGTCGTCGACACGCTGGCGCAAGTCGTCGCGCTGGTGGCGGTGGCCGTTCCGTTCGCTCTGGTGCTCTTCCTCTGGCTTCCGCTGCGGTTGCGATGGATGCGCCGGGCCGCGGTGGCCTCGGCCGTACGGGACCAGCCCGCCGGACGCGACCTGCTGGCCCTGCGCGCCCTGGCCGCCCAGCCGCTGAACAAGCTGGCCAAGCTCGGTCCCGACATCGCGCAGAGCTGGCGCAACGGCGACGCGGTCGCGGTCGACGCCCTGGCCGACCTGGAGCTCAAGCGTCTCGGACTGCGCTCGGCCCGCCGCTGACCTCCTCGTCCTCCTCCTCGTCCTTCTCGTCGATCCAGTTGTGGCGGAACCACGGGATGGCCGCCCACAGGGTGAGGAAGAAGAGCGCGGTGAGCGCGGTGATCAGGAACGCGATCCACCGGGCGAGGATGAAGTCGGTGATCAGCAGGACGCAGCTCACCAGCGAGACCAGCAGGAAGGCGAGGCCGCAGGTCGCCATCCGGTGGGCGTATCGGACGAGCTCCGGCTTACGGCCCTGGCGGAACAGCGCGCGGTGGAACGCGACCGGCGCAATGATCATGGCAGTGGCGCCGGCCGCGGCGAGCAGGGCCACCACGTACGTGTCCTCCTGGAACGGGGTGACCTCGGGGAAGCCGCTACTGAACGGGAGGGTCAGCAGGAAGGCGAACAGGATCTGGATGCCGGTCTGGGCGACGCGCAGTTCCTGCAGGAGGTCGGCGAAGTTGCGGTCCCAGCGCTGCTTCTCGGTCTCGTTTCTGATGCGCGACTTCTCTGCCACCATGACGGTGGCTTATCCCCGAAACGAACGCGAATCAAACTCGGCTGATGCCCACGAGGGGGGCGGTGACCAGCATATAATTCCTCCCCCCGCTGTCGCGTGACCGGCACCGGTGTTAGCGTCATCGCAACACAAGTGAGGTTTGTTCGCGGTGCGGGTTTGCCGTGGGGAGACGTCACTCCGACAGGGGAGCGCACAGCGCTGAGAGTGCGGGCGACCGCAGACCCTCGCACCTGATCTGGGTAATGCCAGCGCAGGAAGTTCGGTCTTTCTCCAGCCGCGTCGTGTCCGGGTTCAGCCGGGTCCACGGCGTGCGTCTCCTCCCGGTATCAACTGGGAGGTTCATCATGAACAACCGCTGGCGCACGATCGACATCGTGATCGCCTCCATCATCGCGGTGGCCTTCGGGGTCATCTTCTGGGCGTGGGCGCTCCTCTACAACGGTCCGGCCGACGCGATCCCGCTGCCCGGCCGGGCCCTGCTCTACGGCGTCTGGCTGGTCCCGGCCGTGCTCGGCGCGCTCATCGTGCGCAAGCCGGGCGCCGCGTTCTACACCCTCTCGCTCGCCGCGCTCGTCTCGGTGGCGATCGGCACGAGCTGGGGCTGGACGATCGCGGTGCAGGGACCGCTCGAGGCCCTGGGCGCCGAGCTGATCTTCGCGATCTTCGGCTACAAGGTGTACCGGCTGCCGGTGGCGCTGCTCGCGGGCGCGACGGCCGGCGTGGTGGCCGCCGTCTACGACGTCATCGTCTGGTACCCCGGCACGTCGTGGGCCTCGTTCCGCCTTCCGTACATCCTGATCACCGCGGCGTCGTCGCTCGTCATCGCCGGTCTCGGCAGCGTGCTGCTGACCCGCGCGCTGGCTCAGACCGGCGTTCTGGACCGTTTCGCGGCGGGCCGTTCGCGCGCGCTCGTCTGATTTGGTTCCCTTCACCTATGAGTACGGTGGTTCTTCGCGGATTCGGCTGGCGGCACGCCGGCCGGAAGGCATGGGCTGTCCGCGACGTCGACCTGCGGATCGAGCACGGTGAGCGGGTGCTCCTGCTGGGTCCCTCCGGGGCCGGCAAGAGCACCCTGCTCGCGGCGCTGGCCGGTTTGCTCCCCGACGACTCGGGCGAGCAGGCCGGCACGATCGAGATCGACGGCCTCGACCCGCGCAACGCCCGTGTCGGTGTCGCCACCGACGCCTGGTTCTCCGGACGGCGCGGCGGACCCGGGCAGCGGGGGGTGGGCATCGTCTTCCAGG
>DASRYP010001048.1:0-3455 GCA_035687165.1 Actinoplanes sp.
GCGTCAACCTCGCCGTGCACACCCACGTCAACCACGTGAACTCGCTGACCCCGCTGGTCGCCAAGGCCACCCGGACCCTGCTCGAGGTCGGCGTCCGCGACGTGCGCAACCAGGGCGTGCTCATGCGGGGCGTGAACGACAGCGCGGCGCAGCTGCTCGACCTGTGCTTCGCGTTGCAGGGCGAGGCGGGCATCCTGCCGTACTACTTCTACATGTGCGACATGATCCCCAACGCGGAGCACTGGCGGGTGCCGGTGTGGCACGCCCAGCAGCTGCAGCACGACATGATGGGCTACCTGCCCGGCTATGCGACGCCGCGGATCGTCTGCGACGTGCCGTTCGTGGGCAAGCGGTGGGTGCACATGATCTCCGAGTACGACCGGGAGCACGGCATCTCGTACTGGACGAAGAACTACCGCACCTCGATCGAGCAGCACGACGACGAGGCGTTGTCGAAGCTGTACGCGTACTACGACCCGATCGACACGCTGCCGCAGTCGGGTCAGGACTGGTGGGTCAAGCAGCAGGCCTCTTCCTGACCTGTCGCACAGCTTCCGCAGACGGAAAAGGGCCCCTCGTCGGGGGCCCTTTTCCGGGGCGGTCAGCTGAGCGCGTCGCGGACGTCCTTACCGGCGTCCTTGACGTGCTCGCCGGCCTCCTTGGCGTGGGCCTCGGTCTCCTGGGCCTGACCCTCGGCGACCAGCCGCTCGTTGTCGGTGGCCTTGCCCACGGCCTGCTTCGCCTTGCCGGTCAGCTCTTCGGCCTCGTTCTTGACCTTGTCGGTGAAGCTCATCGTTCCCTACCTCCGTGGTATCGGCTGAAGTCTGATGTGCCCCACTTCCGCAATCCTAAACGCCGGTCTCAGCGCACCTCGAGTTCATAGATCGAGTCGCCGTACTGGTTGCTGCGCTCCGTGCAGAAGACCCGCACGTACCGGCCGGGCCGTTTACGCGCGTCGACCGTCACCGTCCCGCCCTGGCCGTTCGTGGTCGAGAACACGCTCGCCCACCGGGTGCCGTCGGTCGAGACCTGGACCCGATAGCTGGTCGCGTACGCGTTCTCCCAGTGCACGACGATCTCGTTGAGCTGCCAGACCCGGCCGAGGTCGAGGGCCAGCCACTGCGGGTCGCTGTAGCCGCTGCTCCACCGGGTGAGCGGGTCGCCGTCGACGGCCGCGGCGGCGGACCACTGGCCGGTCTCGAGGCTGGAGGCGCTGGCGAGGCTGTTGAGGGCGAGGTTACGGCCGCCGGGGTTCAGCGCGCCCGGACCCACGGTGTCCGGGCGCCGTTCGGGCAGGCTCGTCGGGGCACTGACGCGCGGGGTGATCGTCGGGGTGGCTTGGCTCGTCGACGGCTTGGTGGCCGCCGCGGGATCGCGGGGGAGGGCGGGCGCGACCAGCTGCGCCGCGGACGAGGCGGGCGGCTGGCCGGCGGAGACGCCGGACGTGGGGGCGCGGGTCGAGGACTTCGCCGAGGCCTCGGCGTCGGGCCGCAGCAGGAGGTAGCCGCCGGTGGCCGCGGTCAGCCCGAGAACGCCCGCGAGCACCCCCGCCAGCACGCGATGATTGCCCCGCGCGCCCGGCACGGCCTTCTCGCCGACCAGCATGGCAAGCAGATCGCGCGCGCTGGGCCGGTCCTCCGGATGCTTGGCCAGGGCGAGGGCGATCGGGCCGCGCAGCGACTCCGGCAGGCCGTCGAGGCGGGGCGGCTGGGTGAGGATGCGCCCGGCGGTCGACGACGCCGAGTCGCCCAGGAACGGGGTGCTGCCAGTGCCCGCGTACGCGATGACACAGCCCCAGGCGAAGACGTCCGACGCTGCCGTCACCGACGTCCGCGGATCCTCGGAGAACCGCTCGGGCGCCATGTACGGCACGGTGCCGACCAGCACGTCGGTCTGGGTGTGGTGGCTGGTCGCCTCGAACGGCCGCGCGATGCCGAAGTCGATCACCTTGGGGCTGCCCGGCGGCAACAGCACGTTGTCGGGCTTCAGGTCGCGGTGGATGACCCCGGCGCCGTGGATGCCGGTCAGCGCGGTGGCGACCCCGACCGCGAGGGAATGCAGGGCGCCCCCTTTCAGGGGACCCTGTTCCGTGACGACCTCCTCCAGGCTGGGGCCGTTCACGTACTCGGTGACCAGATAGGGCGGGTCGTGGTCGAGGTCGGCGTCGATGAACTCGGCGGTGCAGAACGGCGGCACCTGCCGGGCGCGCTCGACCTCGCTGCGGAACCGCCCGCTGAATTCCGGGTCGGCGGCCAGGTCGGCATGGATGAGCTTGATGGCGACCTGGTCACCGGCCCTGTTCTCGGCCAGGTAGACCACGCCCATGCCGCCTCTGCCGAGGCGTCCCACGACCCGATAGCCCCCGAGCCGTACGGGATCGGCCGACCGCAGCGTCTCCACCTGCTTCTCTCCCCACTCGCCAGTGACCCACTCGCGTTTTGACCCAGGCGCCCGGACTGTTGTATCAGGTCAAGTCCCGCTCGTCGCGGCGCTCCGGCCAGGCGATCGACGATCTTCGTGCCCCCGCGAGCCGTCACACCGCCTACGTCATCCTAGGACGATAGGATGCTGATTGCTGATTGGGGCGTCGTCAGGGAAGCCCGGGGAGGTCGACGGAAGCGGGGGCGATGCGGGGCGGGCGATTCTCGTACGGGGTGGAGAGCACGACGGTCGTGCGAGTGGTGACGTTGGCGGCGGTGCGGATGTCCTGCAGCAGGCGTTCCAGGTCGGCGGGGCTGCCGACGCGCACGAGCAGCAGGTAGAAGTCCTCCCCCGCCACCGAGTAGCAGGAGTCGATCTCGGGGAGGTGGGCGAGTCGCTCGGGCGCGTCGTCGGGCTGGGACGGGTCGAACGGCCGGATCGCCACGAACGCCGTCAACGGGAGCTCGAGCGCCTCGTAGGAGACCTTGGCGGCGTACCCGGAGATCACCCCGCGCTGTTCCAGCCGGCGAACCCGCTGATGCACGGCGGACACGCTCAGCCCGACCCGTTCGGCGAGGTCGGTATAGGACAGCCGGCCGTCGCTGGTCAGGGCGCTCACGATCGCTCGATCGATCTCTTCCACGCGCGACACCCTACCGAACCGGACCCCTGCGCTCCCCCGCCGAGCACCCCAAGATCGACACCCGGACGGCTGATGGTGCCGCCCTTCCGCACCGGCGCCCGCGCGATCGCGGCGCCGGCCGAACGACGCGGCCGCAGGGTCAGTTGGTGTCGGCCAGGAGGGCTCGGGCGGCGGCCGCGTCCTCGGGGTTGACCAGGACCCGGACGCCGTCGGCCTGCAACGCCGGGTCCATGCCGCCGGCGTCGTCGGCGATGGAGATCGCGCGCAGGCCGTTGCTGCGCAGCAGCCCGACGATCAGGTCGGCCTCGATCTGATTGTCCACCACAGCGACGATGACGCCCTCGACGTCGGCCATAAGAGCCCCTTCCGGGTCGGGCGCCGACGTTGATCA
>DASRYP010001049.1:0-5519 GCA_035687165.1 Actinoplanes sp.
CGTAGAGTCGTTCGGGTGACCGTGGTCGTGGTGGGAGCCGGCATCGCCGGGCTGGCCTGTGCTCGCGAGCTGGCCGACTCCGGGGTGCCGGCACGCGTGCTCGAACGCGGGTCGCGGCCCGGGGGCCGGCTGGCCAGCGAGTGGCTCGACGGCCGCTTCGCCGACGTCGGGGCGGCCTACGTCACGGCCGACGACCGGTCGTTCCAGGGGCGACTGCAGAGCTGGCGGATCGAGGGCCTGGCCCGGCCGTGGACCGACACCTTCCGCGGGCAGCACGGCCCCGGCCCGATGCGCTGGGCTGCGCCGGGCGGCCTGAGCAGCCTGGCGACCAGCCTGGCCACCGGGCTCGACATCACCTACAACACCGAGGTAACCGAACTGCCCGAGGCCGAGTACGTGGTTCTCGCGATGCCCGGTCCCGAGGCGCTGCGCGTCGCCGACCTGCCCGCGGCGCGGACGCAGACCTGGGAGCCGGCGCTGACCGTCGTGCTGACCTATCCGCGCCGGTCGTGGGCCGACTTCGGTGGCGTCTTCGTCAACGACCATCCGGTGCTCGCCACGGTCTGCGACGACGGTGACCGCCGCGGCGACGGGGCACCGGTGCTGGTCGCGCACTCGACCCCGCGACACGCGACGGATCAGGGCCCCGAGGCGATGGCCGAGGCAGTCAACGCCCTGCTGGGCATTGCGGACGTGCCGCGGGTCGTGCACCGCCGATGGCCGTACGCCGTGCCGCGCCCGCGACCCGAGGCTTTCGCTCGCAGCGGGCACGTCTATCTGTGCGGGGATGCTTTCGGCCGCCCACGTGTGCAGACCGCCTGGCTGAGTGGCCGGGCGGTCGCCCACGACATCGTCAGAGCACTGACCGATAGACGGCGAGCGTCTCCTCCGCGATCCGCGACCAGCTGAACCTCTCGACGGCACGGCGCCGCCCGGCCAGCCCCATCGCCTCGGCCCGGCCCGGATCCTCGATCAGCTGGGTCATCCCGGCCGCGAGGTCGGCCACGAAGCGGTCGGGATCGACCGGCGTCCCGGTGCCGTCCGGGATCTGTTCGATCGGGACCAGCAGGCCGGTCACGCCGTCGCTGACCACCTCGGGGATGCCCCCGGTGGCGGTAGCCACGACGGCCGTCTCGCACGCCATCGCCTCCAGGTTCACGATGCCCATCGGCTCGTAGATGGAGGGGCAGACGAAGACGGTCGCGTGCGTGAGCACCTGGACGACCTCGTGCTTGGGCAGCATCTCCTGCACCCAGATCACGCCGTTCTTGTCGCGGACCTCGCGCAGTTCGTCGGCCAGCAACGAGACCTCGGCGGCGATCTCGGGCGTGTCGGGAGCGCCGGCGAGCAGCACGATCTGGGTCTCGGCGGGCAGGGTGCGGCAGGCCCGCAGCAGGTACGGCAGGCCCTTCTGGCGGGTGATCCGGCCGACGAAGACGACGCTCGGGCGAGTCAGGTCGATGCCGAGGCGCTCGATGACGTCGGTGCCGCGATCCGGCGCGTACAGCTCGGTGTCGATGCCGTTGTAGACGACCTGGACCTTGCCGGGATCGACCGAGGGGTACGCCGCCAGCACGTCCCGCTTCATGCCGCCCGAGACGGCGATGACCGCGTCAGCGTTCTCGATCGCGACCCGCTCGCAGAACGAGGATAGCGCGTAGCCGCCGCCGAGCTGCTCGGCCTTCCACGGCCGCAGCGGCTCGAGGCTGTGCGTGGTGACCACGTGCGGCACCCCGTACAGCAGCTGGGCGGTGTATCCGGCGAAGTTCGCATACCAGGTGTGGCTGTGCACGAGGTCGGTGCCCGCACAGCCGGCCGCGATCTCGAGGTCGACACCCATCACGCGCAGCGCGGGGTTCGCGTCGGCCAGTTCGACCGGTTCCGGGTACGCCGTGACGCCCGGCTCGTCGCGGAGCGCGCCGAAGCAGTGCACCCGCACGTCGACGAGGTCCCGTAGGTCGCGGGTGAGGTATTCGAGATGGACTCCGGCACCCCCGTACACCTCGGGCGGGTATTCCCGGGTGATCAGATCGACACGCAACGATTTCGCCCCTGTTTCGGCCACGATCGCAGCGTAAACCCTTCAAGATTGACGCGCTCCGAACCTTGCCCTGTCCGGTGCAAGATCAGCTATCCTGGCCGTCGCCGGGGTGATCGCCGCGAGTTGCCCCCTTCGGCTGGCGCTCTGGCTGGCGGAAAGTTAGCGTCCTTCCATGGCTGTCAAGGTGCTTGCGATCGTTCTGGCCGGCGGAGAAGGTAAGCGCCTGATGCCCCTGACGGCCGACCGGGCGAAACCCGGTGTGCCGTTCGGCGGCATCTACCGCATGATCGACTTCGTGCTGTCGAATCTGGCCAACGGCGGTTACCTGAAGATCGTCGTTCTGACCCAGTACAAGTCGCACTCGCTCGACCGGCACATCTCCAAGACCTGGCGCATGTCGACGCTGCTCGGCAACTACGTCACACCCGTGCCGGCCCAGCAACGGCTCGGCCCCCGCTGGTTCGCCGGCTCGGCCGACGCCATCTATCAGAGCCTCAACCTGATCAACGACGAGAAGCCCGACTACGTCATCGTCTTCGGCGCCGACCACATCTACCGGATGGACCCGAAGCAGATGGTCAATGACCACATCGCCTCGGGCGCCGCGGTCACCGTGGCGGGCATCCGGCAGCCCAAGTCGCTCTCCGACCAGTTCGGCGTCATCGACGTGGCCGAGGACGGCAAACGCATCCGCGCCTTCCGCGAGAAGCCCAAGGACGTCGACGGCCTGCCCGACTCCCCCGACGAGATCTACGCGTCGATGGGCAACTACGTCTTCAGCACACGGGCGCTGATCGAAGCGGTCAGCAACGACGCGCAGGACCCGGACAGCAAGCACGACATGGGCGGCAACATCATCCCCATGCTGGTCGAGCGCGGCGAGGCCAACGTCTACGACTTCCGCGACAACGACATCCCGGGCAGCTCCGAACGCGACCTGGGCTACTGGCGCGACGTGGGCACGCTCGACTCGTTCTACGAGGCCCACATGGACCTCATCGCCACGTCGCCGATCTTCAATCTCTACAACCACGAGTGGCCGATCTTCACCAACTACGGCTCGTGGCCCCCGGCGAAATTCGTGCACGGCTACGACGACCGCCAGGGCCGCGCGATCGAGTCGATGATCTCGCCCGGTGTCGTGGTCTCGGGGTCGCTCGTGGAACGCTCGGTCATCTCGCCGAACGTGCGGGTCAACTCGTGGGCCCATGTCGAGGGCTCGGTGCTGATGGAGGGCGTGCAGGTGGGCCGGCGCGCGATCATCCGCAACGCGATCCTCGACAAGAACGTCGTCGTGCCCGAGGGTGCCCAGATCGGTGTCGACCTCGACCGCGACCGCAAGCTCTACACGGTCTCGGACAACGGCGTCGTCGTGATCGGCAAGGGCCAGCGGGTCGAGCTCTGATTCGGGCTCAGGGCCGGTCGAACAGGGGCCTAACGCCGTTCGCGCAGGGTCTGCGACGGGGAGATGCCGTAACGGGTGCGGTAGGCGCCGGCGAAACGTCCGAGATGGGTGAAACCCCAGCGGTACGCCACCTCGGACACGTTCACCTGCCACGGATCCGAACGCAACAGCTCGGAGTGCACCCCGTCGAGGCGTAACCGGCGCAGGTAAGTCAGCGGCGACATGCCGACGTGCTGGCGGAACGACTCCTGCAGCACGCGCACCCCCACCCCCGCGATCGCGGCGAGGTCGGTGGCGGTGAACGGGCGCCACGGCTCGGCGTGCATCGCGTCGAGCGTCCGCTTCACCGTGCGCGGCCGATTCGGCCCCTGCAGACCGGCCGGCTCCTCCCCGTACGGATGCTCGACCGTCAGGGCCAGGCCGCTGACCACCATGTCGCGCCAGCGGGCGGCCATGCGCGGCTGGGCGGAAAGACCGTCCCCGCGGCGCAGCTCGCTGTAGAGCAGCCGCACCAGCGACACCCACGTGCGTCCGGGCGCCTGGTCCACGGTGAAGCTGTCGCGCAGCAGCAGCGGGGTGACGATCTGCTGGTCGAGCGCCGCGTCCAGCTCCCGCTCCAGCGCGCCGCGCTCGACCTTGACGCTGAGCAGCCGGCAGTCGCCCGGCCAGTCCAGGTCGATGTCGCCGACCGGGCGATAGACCGCGGCCAGGGCCGGGTCGGCGAGCACGGCGGTGCCGCGGTGGCGCGAGCGCAGCTTGCCGGTCAGCGGCACCAGCACGTGGTAGGACGTCTCCAGGTCGGCGATGGCGACCCGGATGTCGCTGCCGTAACTGATCTCGCCGACCGTGATCGGGCCGAGCGTCACCGCCTCGCCCCGGAAGTCGAAACCGGACCGGTCGCCGACCGGCGTGACCTGCAACGGGCCGTAGAACATGCGACGGCAGAAGGCGCGCGCCTCGTCCACATCGGTCGTCGTCAGCGAGACGTGGACGGGGGCGTCCATCCCCGGTGTGACCGGACGGGTCCGGGAGGCGCCGACCATGGCGTCCAGCCTAGACCCGACGGCGGCTAGGCGGCGGCAGCCGTGGCCGTCGGCCAGTTGAACTGGGCGACGCCGCCGCCGGGCACGTCGATCTCACCGAGTGGCGTGATCGGGTTGTCCCACACCGTGTAACGGCCCTCCGGCAGGTTGTCGAGCACCACGCTGAAGCAGACACCGCCCCGCACGTACCGGGCTCGAACCGCGGCCTGCGTCCGGGTCGCCGGGTCCTGGACCGGGCTGACCTCGATCTCGCGGCCGTGCATCCGCCCCGGCGTGTTGATGATCAGCGCACCGATCCCGGCGCCGATGTTCAACATCACCGTGCCCTGGCCCGAGGGGGTCATGCTGTGCCAGGAGGGGTGCGGCTTCATGCGCTTCCACCGATTCCGTCGAAGGGTGTACTCAGGTACGGGAAAGTCGTCAACAGGCCGGCGCCCGCGTTCGCGACGCTGGAGCCCTGCTCGACCAGCGCGGCGGCCGCGTCGGGCCGATAGCCGTCGTCCACCAGCGGGACGGTGACGCCGGCCAGGGCCCGCAGCGAGATGGTGACCACGTCGTCGGTGATCCGCCGCCCGTTCGGGTACCCGGCCGGGTCGCCGCCGAGCAGTCCGAACCGGCTGGGCTCGGCGGCGGGCGCCACCGAGGTGTCGAGCCGCAGCAGGTCGGCCTGCACGTCGCCGGTGTGGTTGCGGAGGCCGCCGATCACGCCGTCGGGAAAGCCGGTGAGCAGCATCGCCACCAGGTCGGCGCGGGGCCGGCCCGACCGGTCGAGCGCCGCCAGGTTGTCGAAGAGCCCGGGGTAGAGCGCCGGGAGCAGCTTCTGCAGTTCGGGCCGCTCGACGAACGACGCGAAGCGCTTGTCCTCGGTGGGTGGCAGGCTGTTCCACCTCTCCCGTTCGGCCACCGGCACGATGACCTCCTGGAATAACGGGTTGCCCCGGCGGGAGACCTGCGCGTGCGGGCCGACCAGGCCGGCGTCGACCTGGCGGCGGCTGGCCGAACACCAGACGCCGATCACCCCGGTTCCGCC
>DASRYP010001050.1:0-10486 GCA_035687165.1 Actinoplanes sp.
CGAACCAGGCCAGCAGGGCCTCGCGCTCCCGGGGCGCCACCGGGGCGGAAACGGCGGCTGTGTTACCCGAGCGGCGCCGGGCTGGGGGGAGGCCGTCGCGCCGGCACGGTACGGTTCGACGGTGAGTGATCGCGTCAAGAACAGGCAGCACCTGCCGAAGGCGAACGGTCACCGGTTCCACGGCGACCCGGATCGTTTCCCCTTGCTGGCCGAGTTCATCGGCGAGCGCTTCGGCAACTCGATCGAGAACGTTGCCGACGTGGCCGGCGGCCAGGGAATGCTGGCGCGGGAGCTCCGGAAGCGCTTCAACTACCGGGTGGAGGTCGTCGATCCGCGAGGATGGACCCTGAAAGGTGTCGAGTCACGCGCCGTTCCCTACCTGGCGGGAGACGCCACCTACTACGATCTCGTCGTCGGTCTTCACCCTGACCAGGCGTTACGCGAGGTCGTTCACTCAGCGCTGGGCAGACCAACCATCCTGGTCCCCTGCTGCAACTTCTGGCGAGACGACCAACGACTCGGGCGGGATGCCTTGGCCGAGTCGATCGCGGAGTGGTTCAAGCAGCACCACGTCCGCTACGAGAGAGTCGATTTCCCTTTCCGAGGGCCGCAGAATCTCGGCTTCGTGACAACGCCCCCAGAAACCGATTGACCGGGTCAAGCGTCGGGTTATTCACGGGCAGTGGTCGTGCACGGCGGAGCAGACGGTGACACCTTCAGCGAGGAAGTTGGCCGAGTGTGGTCGCCGGGGGCGTGCCAGGTCCTGGCGGCCCCCGGCGACAGGTCACTCGTAGCAGCCGGCCCGATCGCTTTCCAGGTGTACGTAGGTGACCTTGCTCTTCCGGATGTTGATTCGGTAGTGCGCGCCGTCACCCTTCACGAAGTCGACCATCGCGTCGCCGCCGGTTCGCCGGGCATCGGGCGTATCGTCGCCATCGGTCCGCCAAACGATGTGCGGGTACGCCCGGCGTACCGCGGCGAGCGTGCTGCCGGGGCGGATGCCCTCCGGCGTCTTCTGGTTGCCGAACGACGCGAGGGCGCGCAGCCCGTACCTGCCGTTGAAAACTATCCAACTGTCGTCCGAGCGGCCTTTCCAGTGCGCGTAAACGCAGGCGCCGGTGCTGGGGGTTGCCTGGCCGCCGTTGACGGCGATCAATCCGGTCGCCTTGGCCGCGGCCAGGCTCATGCCGATTTTCAGAGGTCCGATGTGGTCCGGGTGGATGGTCAGGTCGGCCAGGTCGGTGTGGGTCGGTTTGGCCGGGTGGGAAGTCGGCGACGAGCTTGACGGCGCCCGAGATGTCGAGGTGGCTGCCGGAGCATCGTCGGCCGAGGCGGTGGGCGTGGGTGTGGGCGCGGACGAGGTGCGGCCGACCGGTACGGCTGCGTCATGCTGGAGCGTGTTGTTGCCGCAGGCGGCAACCAGGCCGACCAGCGCGGTGGCGACGAAAATGTGGGCGAGACGAGACAACAGAGTGATCCTCCCCGTGAGGTTTCGTGCGGCGCGATGCGCCTTCCGGCATCCCATGTCTGTGATGCGGACAAGAGTCAGCATGGCGTTTCCGCCGCCCCGGCGGATCACGCCTTCGTGCCAACGGGAGGATGCCTACGGGTCAGTGCGGCCGTATCGGCGGACGGCACGCCGCGCCAATGACATGCGGTGGACCTCCGAGGGTCCATCGTAGATGCGGAAAGGCCTGATCTCGCGGGCTATCCGGGCGGTTGCCAGGTCGGCTGAGACACCGGCGCCGCCGCACATCTGGACGGCGCGGTCGGCTACGCGGTGCAGGGCCTCGGCGCCGAAGACCTTGGCGAGGGAGGTCTCCTCGCGGCCCGGATGTCCGGCGTCGAGGACCCGGCAGGCGGTCAGCAGCAGCGAGCGGGTCGCGGCGAGGTCGATCTCGTTGTCGGCGATCATGAGTTCGCCCATGCCGTGCCGGGCCAGGGGCTGACCGAAGGCGGAGCGGTCACTGGCGTACGCCACCGCGATCTCGTGGGCCCGCTGGGCGGCGCCGAGCCAGCGCATCACGTGGGTCAGGCGTGCCGGGCCGAGCCGGACCTGGGCGTAGCGGAACCCCTCGTCGACCTCGCCCAGCACGTCGTCGACCCCGGCCCGTACGTCGGTCAGTTCGAGCTCGCAGTGGCCGCCCAGCATCGACTTGTCCATTGTGGTCACGTGCCGGATCAGGTGGATTCCGGGGCGGTCGGCCGGCAGCAGGAACATCGTCGCACCGCCGCTGGTGCGGGCCATCACGATGAGGAAGCCGGCGCCGTCGGCCCCGGTGATGAACTTCTTCCGGCCGTTGATCAGCCAGCCCTGGCCGTCCGGGCGGGCCAGCGTGCTCAGTGCGGCCGGGTCCGAGCCGGCGCCGGGTGGTGGCTCGGTCATCGCGAAGGCCGAGCGCTGCTCACCGCGGGCCAGGGGAGCGAGATAGCGTTCCCGCTGCACGTCGGACGCGACCTGGTCGAGCAGGTGCAGGTTGCCCTCGTCGGGGGCGTTGATGTTGAGTGCCATCGGGCCGAGGAGGGATCGCCCGGCCGCCTCGAAAACCGGAGCGCGCTCCTCCAGGTTGAGCCCCAGCCCGCCGTACTCCCGGGGCGCGTGCGGAGCAAAGATGCCCGAAAGGCGAGCTTTCTCCTGAAGCGTGACGCGCAGGTCCTCGCCGCCGCCGATCGCCACGTCGCCGTCACATTTGTCCTCGACGGGGATGACGTGGGTGTCGATGAAAGCCCGGGTACGGGCGACTAGTTCGCTGGTCATGGGCCAAACCGCCTCGTGACGATCTTATTACGGAAAAGTTGCCAGGAGTGTTGCCTGTCACGCCGGGGAAGGTCCACACTCTGCCTACCGAGCGAGCGCTCGGGCTGTATCACTCTGATACGGACGGAAGGGCGCGTCAATGGCGACGGAGACACATCAAGCCATGACAACCGAGGTCACGGCGGAGGCCACGTTCGCCGCCTGGCTCGACCGGTTGACGACGGCGTCGGCGACCGCCGACGTCGCGGGAATCACCGCACTGCTCGCCCGGGACTGCTGGTGGCGCGACCTGCTCGCACTCACCTGGGACCTCGGGGTCTACCGCGGCCGCGAGAACGTCGCGGCGATGCTGAGCGAGCACCTGAAACCCGACTCCCTCACCGATCTCCGGATGGTCACCGAGTTCGGTCCGCGTTCGCAGGGCGACACCGTCGAGGGCTTCCTCTCGTTCGAGACCCCCCTCGGGTACGGGCGAGGTGCCGTACGCCTGCGGCAGGAGGACGGCGAGTGGGTCGCCTGGACGCTGCTGACCGAGCTCGACGACCTGCGCGGCCACGAACGCCGGATCGGCCCGCGCCGGTCGAAAGGCCCCCGGCACGAATCGACCAGCACCCGCAACTGGCGCGACGCGCGACAGGAACACGTGCGCTACGCCGGCCAGGACCCGGACGTGGTCGTCGTCGGCGCCGGCCAGGGTGGTCTCGCGGTCGCCGCGAACCTCGGGCTGATGGGCGTCGACACGTTGATCCTGGAGAAGAGCGAGCGGGTCGGGGACGGGTGGCGCAAGCGCTACCACTCGCTCGTCCTGCACGACCCGGTCTGGGCCGACGCGTTGCCGTACCTGCCGTACCCCGAGTCGTGGCCGGTCTTCTGCCCCAAGGACAAGATCGCCGACTGGTTCGAGTCGTACGCCGCGGCGATGGAGCTCAACGTCTGGACCTCGGCCGAGATGACCTCCAACGGCTACGACGAGGCGACCGGGCGGTGGACGCTGCACGTCCGTACGCCGGACGGCGAACGCGAGATCCACCCGCGCGACGTCATCCTCGCGACGGGCGCCGCGGGCGAGCCGAAGGTGCCCGCCGTGCCGGGGCGCGACCAGTTCGGCGGCGTCAGCTACCACTCCAGCAACCATCGCGAAGCCGCCGACTGGGCCGGTAAGAAGGCCGTGGTCGTCGGCGCCTGCAACAGCGGCCACGACATCGCGCAGGACCTTTACGAGGCCGGGGCCGACGTCACCCTCGTCCAGCGCTCGTCGACGCACATCATCAGCCAGGAGCACGGCATCCCGGCCATCTTCGGCAGCAACTTCGTCGAGGGTGGTCCGCCGACCAAATACGCCGATCTGCTCGCCGCCGGTACCCCGTGGCCGCTCGTGCTCGAGATGGCCAAGGAAGGCGTGCGCGAGACCGCCCGCAAGGACGCCGACCTGCTGGCGGCCCTCGACGCGGTCGGCTTCAAGCGCAACGACGGGCCCGACGGCACCGGGCTGATGGGCTACGCCTTGGCGTACGGCGGCGGTTACTACATCGACGTGGGTGCGTCTCGGCTGATCGCCGACGGGAAGGTCAAGCTCGCCCAGGGATCGGGGTTGGCCGAGTTCACCCCCGACGGCGTACGTCTGGAGGACGGCCGCACCCTGGAGGCCGACCTCGTCGTGCTCGCGACCGGTTATCGCAACATGCGCGAGACGGCCCGCCGGCTCTTCGGCGACGAGGTCGCCGACCGGCTCCCGCTCGTCCTCGGGATCGGCGCGGACGGCGAGCTCGGCGGACTCTATCGGCGTACCGGCCATCCGGCCTTCTGGTACATGGGCGGCCCGCTGGCCTGGGTCCGCATCTACTCCAAGCACCTCGCGCTCCAGATCACCGCGAAGCACGCGGGCCGCACATCGCAGTAACTTCCCCCGCCGGGTGCACCATCCGTGGGCCCGGCGCAGCCCTCTCGCCGCCGTTTCAGCGTGGAAGTCAGCAGAGGAGATACCCAGTGAAACGTCATTTCTACGGTGCTGTCGCATGCGCCGGTTTGCTACTCGTCTCAGTCTCGGCCTGCGGCAGCGACGATTCGGGCGGTGACGCCGTCGTCAGCGGCGGCGGCGGCCCGAAGCTCGTCTACTTCATGGCCCCCAACACCACACCCACCCGGTACATCCAGCAGGACGGCCCGTCGTTCGAGAAGGCGATCAAGGCGCTGGACCCGAGCGTCGAGGTCAAGTTCGTGAACGCGGGCGGCGACTCCGGTCAGCAACTCGCCCAGGCCAACGCGGCGATCGCCGCCGGCGCCAAGGCCCTCGTCGTGGTGGCCGCCGACCCGAACACCAGCGCGGGTCTGCTGCAGGCCGCCGAGCAGGCCAAGGTACCGGTCATCGGGTACGAGAACCCGCCGATCAAGGGCACGATGTACGCCCAGGTGATCTTCGACCCGGAGAAGGTCGGCGTGCAGCAGGCGACCTACTTCGCCGAGCAGGTCAGCAGCGGCAAGCTCGGCGCCAAGCCGGTCAAGGTGGCCCGCCAGTTCGGTAACAAGGGCGACGTCTACACGACCCAGATGCTGACCGGGCAGAACAAGATCCTCGACCCGCTCATCCAGGCCGGCGACATCCAGGTGGTCTGCGAGGACTACATCAAGGACTGGGCGCCGGACAACGCCACCAAGGCCACCGAGCAGTGCCTGACCAAGACCCAGAACGGCGTCAACGCCTTCCTCGGGTTCTACGACGGCATCACGGCCGGCATCATCGCGGGTCTCCAGGGCAAGAACCTCAAGACCCCGGTCTACGGCGGACAGAACCCCGAGCTCACCGGCTTGCAGTACATGCTCACCGGCGACCAGCAGGACGACGTGCTGAAGGCGTTCTCGGTCGAGGCGGAAGCGGCCGCGAAGATCGCGCTCGCCGCCGCCGGGGGACAGCAACCCCCGGCCGACCTGGTCAAGGACACCATCGACAACGGCGCGATGCAGGTGCCCACGGCCAAGCTCGAGTCGACCCACATCCACCTCGAAGAGGGCAAGGACCCCGGCGACGCGGTGCAGAAGGCCGTCGACCTCGGCATGTTCACCTGGGCCCAGATCTGCGAGGGCCCGGCGGCCTCGACGCAGACCTGCAAGACCAGGAACAAGTAGTCCCACCGACCGGACGTGGGCGGCCGGCACCCCCTCGGCCGCCCACGCGGAGGACCCCATGACCTTGCTCGAGCTCACCAAGATCTCCAAGCACTTCGGCGGCCTGCGGGCGCTGCACGAGGTCGACATGTCGGTACAGCCCGGCGAGGTGGTCGCGCTCATCGGCGACAACGGCGCCGGAAAATCCACCCTCGTCAAGATCGTGTCCGGGGTGGAGTCGCCGGACACCGGAGAGATCCGGGTACGCGGCGAACACGCCCGGCTGGAGTCGCCCCGCGCGGCGGCCGAGGCGGGAATCCGTACGGTCTTCCAGGATCTGTCGTTGTGCGACAACCTCGACGCCGTCCAGAACCTCTTCCTGGGCCAGGAACACCACGGCTCGGTCTGGTCGGGCCGCCGGGTTCGCCGGCACGCCATGGAGGAGCAGGCCCAGCGCATCCTGGAGTCGCTGTCGGTGAAACTGCGCTCGCTCACCACCCCGGTCGTCGCGCTCTCGGGCGGCCAGCGGCAGGGTATCGCGATCTGCCGAGCTCTGATCAGCGACCCGGCCGTGGTGATCCTCGACGAGCCGACCGCGGCCCTGGGCGTGTCGCAGCGCGGCGAGGTGCTGGACCTGATCCACCGCCTGCGCGACCAGGGCCGGGGCGTGGTGGTGATCTCCCACGACATGAAGGACGTGCGGCAGGTCGCCGACCGGGTCGTGGTGCTGCGCCTCGGCTCGAAGGTGGCCGAGTTCCACCGCGACGACTACACCATGTCGGACCTGGTCAGCGCGATGACCGGGGCCCACGAGCCGATCAACGACTGAGGCGGAGACCTGTGGACCTCGCGACATCACGCGCGTCCGGCGCGACGGCGGCCCCCCGCACCCCGGCCGGCCGGGCCATCGAGACGGTCGCCCGCGGGCACCGGAGCATCCCGGTGCTGGTCGTCCTGGCGATCATCTGGACCGTCTTCGCCAGCCAGAGCTCGGCCTACCTGAGCTTCCAGAACATCACCAACCTCACCCTGCAGATCGCGACGACGGCGATCCTCGCCCTGGGCGTGGTCTTCGTCCTGCTCGTCGGCGAGATCGACCTCTCCTCGGCGGTGCTCTCCGGAGTCTGCGCGGCGGTGGCCGCCGGACTGGTCGTCAACGGCGGCCTCCCGCTGGCCGTGGGCATCGCGGCCGGAGTCGTCGGCGGAATGGCCTTCACCTTCGTGGAGGCCCTGGTCATCGTCTTCGGGGTCCCGTCACTGATCGTGACGCTGGGCGGCATGGTGATCCTGCAAGGCCTCATCCTCGTGGTACTGCCCGAGGAGTTCACGGTCAGCGTCGCGGGCACCTCGTTCGCCAAGATCGCGAGCACGACCGTCCCGGCCGGTACGAGCTACGTCCTGGCCGCCGTGGCGACGCTCGCCTTCACGGCGTACCGCCTGTTCAGTTACCGGGAACGGCTCGCCACGGGATCGCTGGCCTCGCTGGCCACCGTCTTCGTACCCGCGCTGCTGCTCGGCGCCGTGCTCTTCGGCGGGGTCTACACACTGACCCGCCAGCGCGGCCTGCCGATGCCGGTGCTGATCGTCGCGGGCATGCTGCTGATCGGCTGGTACGTCACCACCCAGACCCGGTACGGCATCCACCTGTACGCGGTGGGCGGCGACCGTGAGGCGGCCCAGCGCGCCGGCGTCCCGGTCCGGCGGATGGTGATCTACTCCTTCCTCATCCTCGGGGCGTGCGCGGCGATCGCGGGCATGGTCGACGCGTCCCGTCAGCTCGGCGTCTCGGTCACCTCCGGCGCCGGCCCGCTGATGCTGAACGCGATCGCGGCGGCGGTCGTCGGCGGGACCAGCCTCTTCGGCGGACGCGGATCGGTCTGGTCGGCGATCCTCGGTGCTCTGGTCATCGGGTCGATCAGCAACGGCGTCCAACTGCTCGGGCTCTCGACCGAGGTGCAGTACTTCGCGACCGGAGCCGTACTCATCGTGGCCGTTGCCGTGGACGTGGTCCTCACTCGCGGATCGCTGCTGCCGGGGCGACGATGACGGCCGGCTGGCTCCCGGATCCGGCGCGGGTGCGGGAGACCCGAATCGTCCGGTTCGCGGAGTGGCTGGTCGCACAGGACCGCGCCCAGCTCGACGACGTGACCGACTACGCGTCGCTGCACGCCTGGTCGGTGGCCTCGCCCGGGGACTTCTGGAACGCGGTCGCCGATTTTTTCGACGTCGACTGGACGAGCGCGCCGCGCAGCGCGCTCGAGGATCGCCGGATGCCCGGGGCCGGGTGGTTCCCCGGTGGCACGCTCAACTTCGGCCGGCATCTGCTGCGCGCCGGTGCGGACGACCAGGCCGCGGTGATCCTGGTCGCGGAGGACGGCGGACGCACTTCCCTCTCGTACGCCGAACTGCGCGCTCAGGCCGCGGCGGTGGCCGGGCGGCTGCGCGCCCTCGGCGTCGAGCCCGGCGATCGGGTCGCCGCCTACCTGCCCAACTGTGTCGAAGGAGTGGTCGCGTTCGTGGCGACGGCCCTGGTCGGCGCGGTGTGGGCACAGACCGGACTCGACTACGCGGCACCCTCGGCCGCGGAACGGATGGCGCAGCTTTCGCCCCGGGTCCTGATCGCCGGCACGGGCTACCGCTTCGGTGGCAAGGTGCACGACCGCCGCGCCTCGACCCACGAGCTGCGCGGGCTGCTCCCGGGCCTGCGCCACACGATCACGGTCGAGACCGCGGGCGTCTCCGATCCTGCCTCCGCCACGTGGGCCGACGCGCTCGCCGCCGACCCCGCGCCCGACGCCCTCGCCGTGCCCTTCGACCACCCGCTCTGGGTGCTGTTCACCTCGGGGACGACGGGCCGGCCCAAGGGCATCGTGCACGGGCACGGGGGAGTGCTGCTGGAACAGCTCGTCTCGCCCGGCCTGCACCTGGACCTGCGCGCCGGGGACACCTTCTTCTGGTACACCACGCCGAACTGGATGATGTGGAACGCCCAGGTCTGCGGGCTGCTGCACGGTGCGACCACCGTTCTGTACGACGGCCGCCCGACCTCGCCGGCGCCCGACGCGCTGTGGCGGCTGGTCGCCGACCTCGGTGTCGCCGTCTTCGGCACGAGCCCGGGCTATCTCGAAGCCTCGCGGCGGGCCGGCCTGGAACCGGGCCGGGACCTCGACCTGTCGGCGCTGCGGCTGGTCGGAGTGACCGGATCGGTGCTGCCGGGCACCGCCAACGAGTGGTTCCGCGAGCACGTCAGCGACCGGGTCCAGCTCGGATCGATGAGCGGCGGGACGGACGTCGTCGGCATCTTCGCCGCCAGCGCCCCGACCACCCCGGTGTACGACGGTGAGATCAGTGCCCCGGCGCTCGGCGCCGCGGTTCAGGTGTGGGACGACGAGGGCTCGGCGGCGCCGCCCGGCACGCCGGGGGAGATGGTCATCACCGAGCCGATGCCGTCGATGCCCGTACGTTTCTGGGACGACCCCGGCGACCGTAAACTACGAGAGACTTACTTCGATATGTTTCCGGGTGTGTGGAGACACGGGGATCTGACCGAGATGACCGAGCGCGGCACGATCGTCATCCACGGACGTTCCGACGCGACCATCAATCGGCACGGGGTGCGACTGGGCTCGGCCGAGATCTACGCGGCCGTCAGCGACCTGCCGCAGGTGGCCGACGCCCTCGTCGTGGGGGTCGAGGAACCGGACGGCGGTTACTGGATGCCGCTCTTCGTCGTCCCCGACGGTGACCCGGAGCCGACCGTCCTGGCCGGGGAGATCCGGCGGCGGATCGCCGAGCGGGCCTCGCCCCGGCACGTGCCCGACGACGTCATCCTCGTGCCGCGTCTGCCACACACCCGCACGGGCAAACGGCTCGAGGTCCCGATCAAACGCATCCTGCAGGGCGCCGACCCGACCCGCGCGATCGACCGCGGAGCCGTGGACGACGCCGAGGCCCTCGACACGCTGATCGCCTCCGCCCGCGCCGCGAGGGGCAAGCCGTGAGCGGGCCGACGACGAGAGAGGCGACGACCGAGCCGATGGCTGGCGAGCACGACTGGCGGGAATACGGGGAGCTCGACCTTTCCCGCATCCTCGAGGCCGCCCTGCAGGCCTTCTTCGAACACGGCTATCACGGCACCACCACCCGTGACCTCGCGCGCCGGTCCGGTCTCTCCGTCCCGGGCGTCTATCACTACTACCCGTCCAAGCAGGACATTCTCTTCGACCTGATGAATGTGGTCATCGGCGAGCTGCTGACCCGGAGCCGGCAGGCGTTGGCGACCGTGCCGGCGGACCCCGGCTCGCAGTTCGACGCACTGGTCGAGTCGCTGCTGCGGTTCCACATGTACCGGCGCATCGGCGCCACCGTGTCGACGGCCGAGATCCGCAGTCTGGAACCGGGCAACCGGGAACGGTACGTGGCCAAACGCGACGAGCAGCAACGCATGCTCGACCGGGTGATCCTCGACGGCGTCCGGGACGGCCGGTTCACCACCCCGTACCCGAAGGACGCGAGCCGGGCCATCGCCTCGCTCTGCGTGGGCGTCGCCAACTGGTACCGGCCGGACGGGACGCTCACGGTCGACGCGCTGCTCGACCGGTACGTCCCGATCGCGCGGTCGATCGT
>DASRYP010001051.1:0-5646 GCA_035687165.1 Actinoplanes sp.
ACTCGTTCGGCGGCACCCCGGCCCAGCAGTGGACCGACGAGACCGCACGGCTCAGCGACCTGGGCAACCGCGACGCGCTGCTCGCCGTGGCGGTCACCGACCGGGCCTATGCCTATTCGTTCCCCGAGGACTCGCGGATCAGCGACAGCGAGCTGGCCGCGGTCGCGCAGAACGACATCGAACCGGCCCTGAGTAGGAGTGACTGGTCCGGCGCGGTGATCGCGGGGGCGCGGGGCTATGCCGACGCCGCGAGACCCGCGAGCTACCGCTGGGTGTTCCTGGTCCTCGGGCTGGTGGCTGTCGTCGCGTTCGTCTGGCTTTGGCTGCGCAAGCGCCGCTCGGCGTCCCCGGCCACATCCGCCGCGCCGCACGAGACGCCGGTCGGTCCGACCCTGGAGGAACTGACCGCCCGGGCCAACGCACTCCTGATCGAGCTCGACGACGACCTCCGGGCCGGCGAGCGGGAGCTGGGGCTGGCCACCGCGCAGTACGGGGCCGAGACCACCGCGCCGTTCCGAGCCGCGCTGGCGTCCTCCCGCCAGGACGTGGCCGAGGCATTCCGGTTGCGCCTGACGCTCGACGAGACCCCGGCTCCCGACCCGGCCGCCCGGCGCGGCGTCCTCACCCGGATCATCGAGCTGTGCCAGGCCGCGGACGCCCGACTCGACGCCGAGTCGGAGGCCTTCGACCAGTTGCGCGACCTGGAGGGCCGGGCGGCCGAGGTGGCCGCCGAGATCGACCGGCGCCGGGCCACCCTCGAGGCCGACCTGCCCGGGGCCGAGACCACGATTCGGACGCTGCGGGAGAACTATTCCGGTGGCCCGGTCACCGCGATCGCCGCCAACGTCGACCAGGCCCGCGAGCGGCTCTCGTTCGCGGCCTCCGCGTTGGCTACGGCGCGGGCCGCCCTCGCGGGCGCCGAGTCGGCCGCCGGGGGTGCGGCTCGCCTCGGTGCCGGCGTCGGGTCGGGCGGCCAGGTGCCGGGCGGTGATCGGGCGGAGGCCGCGCTGGCGGTGCGCGCCGCGGATCAGGCGGTCGATCAGGCCGATCAGTTGGTGGCGGCGGTCGGCCGGGCCGCCGTCGACCTGCCGGCCGCGCGGGCCGCCGCCGACGCCCTGATCACCGAGATCACCGGTGAGCTGGCCGCGGGGCGAGCCGCACTCGGCGGAAGTGTCCCGGCCCCGGCCGGGCTCTCCGCGGCGATCGTGGGCGGCGAACAGGCGCTGGCCGAGGTGGGGTCGGCCCTTTCCGCGTCCCGTCCCGATCCGGTCGAGGCGGTGGCCAAGCTTCAGGCCGCCGACGCCGCGCTGGACGCCGCCCTCGCCGAGGCTCGCGACGACGCCGAGCGGCTGGCCCACGACCGGGGCCTGCTGGCCCAGGAACTGCCGGTGGCCCGGGCCGAGGTGGCCGCGGCGAACGACTTCGTCACCACCCGGCGCGGGGCCATCGGCTCGGAAGCGCGGGCGACTCTCTCCGCGGCGCTCCGGCACCTCTCGGCGGCCGAGAGCCTGGCCGGCTCCGATCCGGCGACGGCGTTGGCCGAGGCTCGTCAGGCCCGGAATCTGGCCGCGAACGCGGGCCGGGCGGCCCAGCTCGACGTGCATCGCTGGGATGACGGCGGAGGCGGCTGGGGAGGCGGCTCCGGCCGGTCGGGCGGATTCGATACCGGCGCCTTTACGGGAGCGGTGCTCGGCGGGATCCTGTCCGGGGGCGGCGGCTCGGGCGGGTGGTCCGGCGGCGGCTTCGGCGGCAGTGGTTCCCGAGGGCGCCGCACCTCCGGCGGGGGCGGTTCCCGCCGCGGCGGGGGCGGACGCTTCTGAGCTGGGGGCGAGGCGCGGAGCTCAGCTGAGCTCGGCGGGGACCGTGACGACGTCCACCAAGGCGTTCTTGCGCAGCAGGGTCATCGGCAGTTCGGTGCCGATGGCCGGGCCGAGCATCAGGCGTTGCAACGCCTGCACGGTCTGGGTGGGCTGTGCCCCGGCCGAGATGATCACGTCGCCCAGGTAGACGCCGGCCTTTCCGGCGGGGCTGCCGGGGACGACCTCGACGACGCGCAGGCCGAGCTTCTGGCCCAGGCGCTCGGCCAGCGCCGGGGGCAGCGGAGCCGGCATCCCGGCCACGCCGAGCCAGGCCCGGCGGACGCGGCCGTTGGCGACCAGTTCGCCGACGATCCACCGGGTGGTGGCGTTGATCGGCACAGCCAGGCCGAGCCCGTACCCGGCCACCGCCGTGTTGATGCCGACCACGGTGCCCGTGGAGTCGGCCAGCGCACCCCCGGAGTTGCCCGGGTTCAGGGCCGCGTCGGTCTGGATGACGCTGTCGATGATGCGTACCCGCTGGCCGTCGCGGGCCGGCAGCGAGCGGCCGAGACCCGACACGACGCCGGCGGTGACCGAGCCGGCCAGGCCCATCGGGTTGCCGACGGCCACCACGAGCTGGCCGATCTTCAGGTCGTCGGCGTTGCCGAGCGGGGCGGCCGGGGCGCCCGCGTTGTGCACGCGAACCACGGCCAGGTCGGAGAGGGGATCCACGCCGACCACGTCGAAGCGGGTCTCGGTGCCGTCGGCGAAGTCGGCGGTGCCGCCGGTGGCTCCGGCGACCACGTGAGCATTTGTCAGGAGAAATCCGTCGTCGGTGAAGGTGACTGCCGAGCCGGCGCCCGCGCCGCGCGACGTACGCACGGAGAGGGCGGCGACCGACGGCAGCAGGCTGGTAGCCACTCCGGTCACCACACGGCTGTAGGCATCGAGCGCCTGAGAATCGACACCCGTGTGTTCGGTATCCATGTCGGCTTCAACAGCAGGCCGGGCGATGCCCATGTCACTGCCGCGTCCGCTCCTGGCGAACACTTCAGTCACTCTGGGTCGCGAGAGTCGCACAGAAAGTCCGACCGGCGGGTGGCGCGGGGCAGTTGTATGGGTCATGACGGAGGTATGCCGATCCGACGGCCACCCGAACCACGGCTATTTCGACCAGGACAACCGCATCATGCCTTCGACGTCGCCCGTCAGCTTGACCTCCCCCGGCAGGCGATGGCTACCCGGCCCGGGCTGACGTCACCCCGGCGGTGAGTCCGCGCGCCCCGCCAGCGTCGCGATCTCCCGCCTGCAGGACCCGCCCTGGAACTGGCCCAGGACCAGCACGCCTCCGCTGGTCCAGCGTCTCCGGCCAGACGCGATGCCGGTTTCGGGCGGGACGGTTGGCGGGAGTGCGAGACCACCGGTTCCCCCGTTTTATATCGGTCTCGCGCTCCCGTCCAGCCGAAACGAGGTCAGCGGCCCGCGGCTGTACCGGACCTGCTCGACCGGCTCGTCGTTGACGGGCTCGGTCCGGGTCGCGCGGTCCAGCACCCAGCCGCCGGCCTCGTAGAAGCGGCGGGCCCGCGTGTTGGCGGCCAGGACCCACAGGACGGCCCGCGAGCCGCCCACCTCGGCGAGCCCCGTCAGCGCGTCCGCCATCAGTTCGCGTCCCAGGCCCGTCCCGACGAGGTCCGGTGCCACGTGGATCGCGTACAGCTCGGCGGCCCCTGCGGTCTCCGACGGACCCACATAGGTGAACCCGACCACCGATCCGTCCTGGTCGGCGACGGTCATCCGGTGCGTGTCGCGCTCCCACCGGTACCGCTCGGTCCACCACTCGCCGAACGCCTCGGCCGTCCGCAGCTCCAACGTCTCGGGCCGCAGGATGTGGGCATAAGCCTCGACCCGTGACCGCTGGTGCACGGCCCCGACCGCGACCAAGTCAGAGTCTTTCGCCGTACGCAGGAGGACGCTCATCAGGCGACGGTAGCCGCCCGCCGCGGCGGCACTGGCACGCGGCCGAGGCCGGAACCTGGCTCGCCGTGCCGAGCACGACCAACTCGCGCGCGGGAAGGCAACCCCCGGCTGAGCCACAAGGAGCACATGAAGCGACCCCCGGGGACTTCCACGCACGTATGCGTGGTCCGGTCGGACAAGGCCGGATCCCCGGGGGTCGGGTGGCTGTCTGGTACTCGCCGCACCGCTGCCACACGGTCTCGACGTAAATACTTCTGACGAAGCTGTCAAGGACAGCGGCTAGCGGACAGCCACCTCACGAGTCCCGTTGCTATACAACTTCGGACCACCTCCCTTCACGTGTACGGCCACGTTAACCAGCGGAGGGGTCCGGCGCCAATAGTTTTTGAATCACTACAGACGCGGGAATACCCGCGGCGACATCTCGGTGCCCTCCACCGCGAGCGAGGCGGGCCCGACGATCAGCGGGTCGGGGGTGCCGACGACCTCGACGTCCTTGTTCTCATAGTCGAAGCGGTAGAGCACGTGCCGCATCGCCTCGAGCCGGGCGCGCTTCTTGTCGTTGCTCTTCACCACGGTCCAGGGCGCGTCGGCGGTGTCGGTGTAGAAGAACATCGCCTCCTTCGCCTCGGTGTAGTCGCCCCACTTGTCGAGCGAGGCGAGGTCGTTGGGGGAGAGCTTCCACTGCCGTACGGGATCGACCTGACGGATCGCGAAGCGGGTGCGCTGCTCGCCCTGGGTCACCGAGAACCAGAACTTGACCAGGTGGATGCCGGAGCGGACCAGCATCCGCTCGAGCTCCGGCGTCTGGCGCATGAACTCGAGGTATTCGGCGCGGGTGCAGAAGCCCATGACCCGCTCGACTCCGGCCCGGTTGTACCAGGACCGGTCGAACAGCATGATCTCGCCGGCGGCCGGCAGGTGGTTGATGTAGCGCTGGTAGTACCACTGAGTGCCCTCGCGCTCGTTCGGCTTCTCGAGGGCGACCACCGAGGCGCCCCGCGGGTTCAGGTGCTCCATGAACCGCTTGATCGTGCCGCCCTTGCCGGCGGCGTCGCGGCCCTCGAAGAGGATCACCAACCGCTCGCCCGTGCTCTTGCACCAGTTCTGCAGCTTGAGCAGCTCGATCTGGAGCAGGCGCTTGTGGCGGTCGTACTCGTGGCGGGGCATGCGCTCGTCGTACGGGTATTCCTCGCGCCACGTGTCGACCGGGCTGCCGTCGGCGTTGAGCAGCACCGGGTCGTCGTCATCGTCATCCGCGACGCGGTAGCCGCCGAGCTCGGTGATCGGTCCCGTGTAGGGCTCCGTGGCGGCCTCCGGGTCTTCCTGGTGACCGTTGTGCTGCGCGTGCTCCGAGTCCGACTGCATGACCCGACTACATACCCACCTCGGGTGACGACTCAACGAGTCGGGAGGTGAACAATCAGCCCAGCCACCTGCGCAGGCTCTGCTTCCGTGACGTTTCGACCACAACCGGCAATTCCGCGTACGTGTCCTTGCCCACCTGCTCCTGCCGGGCCCAGAGCACGCCGAACCAGAAACTGTCCTGGCCGAGCTCGTGCAACAGCTCACGGGCGACAACCGAGTCCTGGTGCGCGCCGAGCACGTCCTGCAGGTCGGTCAGTGCGTTGACCAGCTGCTTCGCGGGCTTCCCACCCTCGGGCGCGAACACCTCGACGGCGTACCGGGCCCGCTTGTAGGCCTTGCGGGCATCGTGCAGCTCATGGTCCTCGCCGTGGGCCAACGCCTCGTCGAGCAGGCCGTCAGCCTTGGCGAGACCCTTGACGGCCCGCGCGCCCGGGTCCTTCTCGGCTGTCCGCTGCGCGGCGAGCTGATCGATGCGGTCGAGCAGGGTCAGATAGCGCTCGCT
>DASRYP010001052.1:0-7176 GCA_035687165.1 Actinoplanes sp.
GGGTGGGCGCCGCATCATGCCGGGCCGTTCGGACGTCCGCGTCGTGGCGTGCCCCACCCGGCCTCGACGCCCGTACGCCGGGACTTCGCCCGGTACATGGCCGTGTCGGCCTCGCGGACCAGAGCGTCCGCGTCGGCGAACGGGGTGCGGGGGGCTAGGGCCAGGCCGATGCTTGCCGAGACCAGCAGTTGCCGTCCGTCCGAGTAGTGGGGTCGGTCGAGCGCGGAGAGCAGCCGCCGGGCGGTCGTCTCGGGGGTGTGGTCGTCGTCGAGCGCGTCCAGCAGGACCAGGAACTCGTCTCCCCCGAAGCGACCCGCGGTGCCGTGGCCGCCGAGCTCGGCACGCAACCGGTCGGCGACCTCCATCAGGATCTGGTCGCCGACGTCGTGCCCGTACGTGTCATTGATCTGCTTGAAGCCGTTCAGGTCCACGAAGAGCACGGCCACTTCCCGGCCGCGTTCGATCGCGGCAGCCAGCAGTTGCAGGAAGTGGGTCCGGTTCGGCAGGCCGGTGAGGTGGTCGTGGAGCGCGCTCGCCCGCAACTGTTCCTCCTGCTCGCGCAGGGTTTGCAGCACGGCCTGGTAGTCCAGCGCCATCGTCAGCAGCGCCGCCCACTGGTTGATCGGCTCGCGCCCGGTGGCCGCTTGCAGGTCCACCCGATCGACCGTGGCGAGCAGACCCCAGTCCCGGTCGCCCACCCGGACCGGCACGACGAAGGTCAGCGAGCCGGGTTCGGCGCGAGCCTCGTCCAGGATCCGCGCCGGCGGGAACCCGCTGGCGGTGACCGGCGGAAGCGGTGTGCGAGCGGGCGGGGAGGACGCGGAACGGTCGAAGTGACCGGCTATCTCGAGACCAGGTTCGCCGGGGGTCCACAGCCCGAGGCAACCGGCCCGGGCCGAGGTGCGGCGCAGCCAGCCCAACTGCCGGGGATCCTCCTCGTGACTGCGCAGCAGGTCGAGGCTGATGTCGTATTGGCTGCTGAGGGAGCGCTGCAACCGGAAGCGTTCCCGGTACTGGGTTTTCCCCTCGGCCCGCAGTGCTGCCACACCGACCGAACCGGGGCAGCCGCAGGACTCCCGCACCACCAGTTCCGTCGCGACCTCGTGGCGTGCCGGTGGCCCGCCGGTGCCGTCGATCGCCGCGAGCAGCACCTCCGCCGCGGTGACACCGACCCGGAACAGCGGCTGTCGTACGGTGGTCAGGCGCGGCTCGGTGAACGACGCGTCCGCGAGGTCGTCGAAGCCGACGACGGCCTGGTCCTCGGGAAGCCGGCAGCCGGCGCCGGCCAGCACCCGCAGGAGGCCCATCGCGTTCAGGTCGGTGCCGGCGACGACCGCGGTGGACGGCAGCCGGGCCCTGAGCATCGCGTGGGCCGCCCCGGCGCCTCCGGTCTCCTGGTTGTCGGCGGCTTCGAAGATCAGGGCGGGGTCCGGCTCGATGCCGTGTGCTCGCAGCGTCCGGCGGTAGGTCTCGCACCGCTCCTGCTGGTCCAGCGCGCCCAGGAAGCCGGCGAACGCGATCCGCCGGTGCCCGTGCCCGATCAGATGTTCGACCGCGGCCCGCACCCCGACCCGGTTGTCGGGAAAGACGGTCGGGCAGTCCAGCTCGGCGAACTCATGGCTGACCACGACGACCGGCCGGCCGGTGGCCTGGATCTCGTGCAGGTACTTGGGGCTCGCCGCGTTCACGATGACGACGAAGCCGGCGGCGTGATCCCAGGCCAGGGGGTAGGGCGGGTGCGGCGGCTCGGTCAGTTCCAGCTGGTCGGTGCCAGCGTCCAGCGTCTGCACGGCGACCACCGCGGCGCCGGCGTCGGCCGCGGCCCGCGCTATCCCTTCGAGCACACCGCCGAAATACCACCCGCCTAGGAACGGGGAAAGAACACCCAGGACGGCCATCGTGCCCCCTCCGCGCGACATTGCGTGATCGGTGACGATACCGTCGCGGACTCTACCTGGTGGCGTGCGGTAAGGATCAGTTCCTACCCGGCAACCGGCAGTTGCGTGACGCGCACCCGCGGTGATGCGATGTGCTGCGGCGGTGCCGCTGGCGCCGGCCAGGAAGCCGTCGCCAGCGTCAGCCGGTCGAACGTCGGGAGCTCAGGGGTCCGATCAGAAGCGGAGGGCGGCGCGGCCGCCGACCAGCGGCAGGTCGACGGTGCTGGTGGTGGGCCGGACCGACACCTGGGTGCCGGGAAGCGGCCGCAGCGTGTAGTCGTAGTCGGTGGAGAGCACCACGACGCCGATCTGGTGGCCGGCTGCGAACAAGTGTTCCTGCGGCTGCATTTCCCAGCGCAGGTGGTAGGTCTTGCCGGGCGTGACTGCTGCGGAGTGGGCGGCCGATTCGCGGTTCTGCGGGTCGGTCCAGCCGCGCGAGACGACGACCGGGCTGGTGCCGGCCGGTCCGTAATCGACCAGCAAAGCGGTCAGATTCGCGGCCGTACGGTTGTCGATGCTCACGTCGAGCGCGACCTGCGGCGTGCCGCTGAGCCGGGCCGGGGCGGTCAGCGCCTGCGTCCGGTAGGCCAGCGAATGGCCTGCCGGCTCGAGCAGCTCCTCGGCGACGGTGTCACGGCCGTTGTCGACGAACGTGTCGGTCCTCGCCGCGCCCACGGCCAGCGGAAGCGTGACCGCGTCCGAACCGGGGACCGGCCACGCCTTGCTGGTCCCGACGACCGTCCGGGACGCGTCCTCGAAGGTGACCGGTGCCTCGCCCTGGATGCCGCTGTCCACGTCGTAGATGTAGTGATCGATCCAGCGGTGCATGGCGGGGAAGAACTGGGGCGCGTTCGCCGAGCCGTGGCCGCCGTCGTACAGCCACAGCTTGCGGTCGACGCCGTGGCGGCCGAGCGCGTCCCAGAGCTGGATGCCCTGCTTGGTCTTGACGTTCCAGTCGCGCAGGCCCTGGACGATGAACACGCTCGCCTTGATTTTCGACGCCTGGGCGGCGTAATCGCGTGCCGCCCAGAAGGGGGAGTAGTCACCGGTGTTTCTGTCTTGCTGCCGGGCCAACTCGTCCATGTCGGCCGCGCAGACTTGCGGGTCCTGGCGGGACAGGATGATCCGGGCGTGGATGTCGGCGTCCTCACCCTGCCAGTCGAGCGGCGCGACGACCAGGCCGTTGGCGCGATACTCGTCGTACCAGCTCGAGACCGCGGACATCGGGATGATCGTCTTCAACGCGGAAGGGCCGGTCACGGCCGCGGCCAGGGGCAGAGTGCCGTTGTAGGAGACCCCGTACATGCCGACCTTGCGGGCCGACCAGTCCGCCGCGACCACGTTGCCGGCTGCGTCGTAGGCACGCCCGGCGCCGCCGAGCCAGTCGATCGCCGCGCGGGTCGCGGCCGCCTCGTGGGGTCCGCCCGCGTCCGGGCAGCCGGTGGAGCCCGCAGTGCCGAGGCTCTCCATCGAGATCATGGCGTAACCACGTCGGACGAAGAACTCCCACAGTCCTTCCTCGGGAAAGCCCTCGTCCTCGTCCCGGGCGCGGGCCCGGTCGGCGACCCCGGCGCGACGGGCCGGGGAGATCGCCACTCCCGTCTCCTGCGGCAGCCGGTCGGGCTCGACGTCGTGGTAGGGCACGTCCGGCCAGTCGCCCAGGTAGGGCGAGGCGACCATGAGCGAGCCGACCTTGAGACCCGCCGTCTCGGTCTCGCCCGGACGCGTGATCGCCAGGCGTACCCGGTCGTGTGTTCCGTCGCCGTCGCTGTCCAGCGGGACCTCGACGAAGATCTCTTCGGTGATCGCCTTGGCGTAGTCGAAGACCGGCTGGGTCGCGCCGTCCTTCACCACGATCGTCGCCGGTCCGTCGGTGCCTGCCTCGGCCCAGGTCGGTAAACCCGCCACGGCGGTCAGCACAGTGACGCCGGCAACCGCGATCGCGGCTATGACTCGGGGTCGCATCCATCCTCCACGAAAGAAAGGGAAGTTACGTGGAGTAAGACGCGTCGCGCGGCCCGGCTGTGGCGTGCTGGGGCCGAGAATTTCGTACGTACGGGACGAATGTTCGGTATCCCGGCGCCGTGAACACGCCTGATACGCCCATATCGCCCTGGCAGTCTGCGGTAGTGACAGGCTCGGGCAGGCGCTGGTGGAGGCGTGGAAACAGTTCCGGTTCCTTACGCTGCGTTGAGGACGAGGTGGCAGGAGTTGGTCAGGTCCCGTAGTGGCTGAGGTCGGGCGACGAGGTACCCCTGCACCGCGTCGCACTCGAGCGCGGCCAGCCGGTCGAGCTGAGCGGTGTTTTCGACCCCCTCCGCGACGACCTTCATGCCGAGCGCGTGTCCCATTCGGATAATGGCGCCGACGATGGCGACGCTCGACTCGTCGACGTCGAGAGGCGAGACGAACGACCGGTCGATCTTCAGGGATTGCGCGGGGATCTGGCGGAGGTAGGACAGCGACGAGTAGCCGGTCCCGAAGTCGTCGATGGCTAGTTGGACGCCGAGGGCACGAAGCCGGGCCAGGCTGGCCGCGATCACCGCGTTGTCGGCCGCAAGGGTGGTCTCGGTAAGTTCCATGACAAGTCGATCGGGCCGCAATCCTGTGCTTTGCAGGGCGTTGCTCACGGCATCGACGGTGCTGCTGTGCTGAAGGTCGCGGGCCGAGAGATTCACCGATAGTGTCAGATCGCGGTATTTCGAAGCGGTGAACTCTTCGCACGCGTGCTTGACCACCCAGGCGTCGATGGCGGTGATCAGGCGGCTCTCCTCGGCGATCGGGATGAACGCGTCGGCCGTGAGCAACCCGTGGCCGGGGCGCTGCCACCGGACGAGCGCCTCGACGCCGGCCAGGGTCCGGTCCGCAAGTCGCATGATCGGTTGGTAGTGGAGCAGCAGCTGGTGCGATTCGGTGGCCCGCTGGAGCGCATTGACCGTGGCGAGCCGACCTTCGAGGCGGTCCGAGATGGCGTCGTTGAAGACCATGTACTGGCAGCGGCCCCCGGCTTTGGCCTCGTACATTGCCATGTCGGCCTTGCGGAGCAGGTCGTCGACGGAGAACGCGTCGGCGTCGGCCAGCGCGACACCGATGCTCGCACTGATAGCGGTGTTGTTGCCAACGATCCGGAACGGCCGTCCGAGTTGATCGACGATGCGCTCGGCGGTGGCGGTCGCAGTCGCGATGTCTCCGACGTCTCGCAGGATCACCACGAACTCGTCGCCGGAGAGACGGGCGACCACGTCGGGACCGCGGACCGCCGCCTGGATCCGCTCGGCGACTCGGATGAGCAACTCGTCACCGGCTGGGTGGCCGAGACTGTCGTTGACCATTTTGAATCCGTCAAGGTCGATGAAGAGCACGGCGACGTCGCTGCCGATCATTCTGCTCTCGTCGAGCGCGGTCCGAAGCAACTCGACGAGCGCGGCGCGGTTCGGCAGTCCGGTGAGAGTGTCGTGCCGGGCCTGTTGGCTCAGCACGTCGTGCAGCGCGCGCATCTCGTCGGACGAGACCTCGATGGAACGCTCCAGTGTGTAGCGGTCGGCCTCCGACTCGACGTAGGAGGCGCTCACCCGTTCCAGGAACCGGGCCCACCCAGCCGGGTCCGGTGGCGTGTCCGGGGCCAGTCCGAGGCGGCGGAGTTGCCGCTCAAGGGTTCGGTGCCGGGCTGGGACGTCACTCATCGACGCCGGTGTCACCGTCGGCGGCTTCCCAGAACGATGCGAGCGTCATCGTCTGGTTGTGCAGATCGCAGGTGCCCGTGACGATCGGTGCGATTTCGCCGTACGAGTAGAAGCCGACGAGGTGGCTCTCCGGAGGAAGAGCGGACACGGTGGCCTCGAGTTCCTCCTCGGTACGCCCGCCGAGAATCAGCCGCCTCCCCACGCAGCTGACCGCGACGGTGAGTGATCCAGGGGGAAGGTCCGTCGCGTTCCGCACAGCGGCTTCGGAGGCGCCGTCGATCAGGCGGTCCAGGCTGGCCCGCATGAGCTGGACGGTGGACCCGACCGGCACGTCACCGGCGAAGGTCATGCTCTGGGTGGCCTCGTCAACAGCGAGGATCGTGCGCACGAGCCTGCGGTCCGGTGCACCGGGGGACCAGATGGCGAGAGGAAACAGCAGCGCGGTGGCCGGGAGCCCGGCCGCCCGTTCTCCCAGGTATTTCTTGTACAGCTCGAGGGCGGGTTGCCCGTCCACCTCGAGCAGAATGTTGTTCTGCGACCGGGTGACGAGACGCTTGGGACCAAAGATGTCCCAGCCGCCGCCGGAGCTGGTCGTAACTCGGATGCGTGGCCCGGCGAGGCCGACCGCGCTGACGTACCCGCTGCGCGGTTCCCCGTCGACGAGGACCCAGGTGCGGGCGAAGCGGTCGCCGTCCCCGGCGAGGCCGCCGGTGATGATCACGTCGGTGCCGGCGCCGACGGCCAGACCTGCTACCAGCAGGCTGCCGTTGACCTGGAGGCCGTCGGAGACCACGAAGATCGTCCGGAGTTCGGGTTCCTGAGCGGTGAGCCGTTTCGCGACGGACAACCCAACGTCATACGATTCGCCGGCATCGGTCACCTGTTCGCTGACGAGGCAGATCCGGGTGTGCTCGAACCGCACCACCGACACCACCAGCGAGCCGTCGCCGACTGTGTCGCCCAGGATCTCGCCGGCGCTGGAGCACCCGATGACGGTGGAGGAGGGGAAGGCCGCGCAGAGTTCCCGCAACGGCGTCGGATCATCGGCGAGCGAACTATTGCCGAAGGCCAGCACCAGGGTCTTCGGGCCGTCGAGCGGCGGGAACGGCGTCAACCAGCCGGCGTCGGGGTTCCAGGAGGTACTGAAGAGGTCCATGAGGCGGATTCCCTTTGTCCAGCCCGACCGGCGGGTCGAAGCTACGTCGTGCCTATCGACATCGCCTGAGCAAGTCTGAGAGGTCGCAGTGGTTCGCCCGTTGGATCGGCGTTGGGAACTGTCCGAGGTCTAAGCATCAGACGATTCACATCATTTAAAATGAGCTGATCTCGTGATTTACCGACGTTAACCCCAGAATCTTCCTAGATTGCTGAGTGGTGCGGCGTCGCGGAACGCCCTCAGTTTTTGGGGAGACCAGGGTGTTTCATACGTCACGCAGGCGCCGTTTCACATCGTTGCTGGCATCGTCCGCCGTGGTGGCGTTGACCCTGGCCGGTGGCTTGATCGGCCAGCCCTTGTCGGCTGCGGCCGCGCCGCCGAACGGGCCGGCCACCGGCTT
>DASRYP010001053.1:0-4906 GCA_035687165.1 Actinoplanes sp.
CGGCCCGGCGGAGACGATCCGCTCGCCGGCGCGCACCGAGACGAAGCGGGCCAGCGACGGATCGGCCAGGCCCTCGGCGGCCACGAGCACCCCCGCCTCCGCCATTTCCTCGTTCAGCGTCAGGTGGTCGCGGCCGAACGCCGTCCGCTCGTCGTCGGTCATTTTGTCCCAGATGGCCTGGCTGCGGGTGTTCGACTGGATGAGAATCAGATACTTCATGAGTCATCTCCTTCGCTCACCAGCATGTCGAAGCGGCGCGGTCGACTTCGACGTCCCGGGCGGAAGTTCCTTGGAAGTTTCCTCGAGAGGAGTTCGACATGCGGGAGATCCAAGAGGGGATCGAGGGGCGGGCCGAGCGGCTCAGCGAGGGCGATGCGCGCGGCTTCGACCTCAAAGCCTGATCTCGGACGGTGTCACGCCCTGCGGGCGGGCGAGCGCGCGCAGGGCGGCCACACAATCGACAGCGGTCAAGGTCGGGCGGTACGGAAGGTCGTCCGGCCAGGTGCGCCCGGCCGAGACCCAGACCGTACGGAGCCCGGCCGCGGCGCCGCCCCGGACGTCGTACTCGCCGTGGTCGCCCACCATCCAACCGCCCTCGGTCAGCGACCGGCCCACCGACGCGGCCGCCAGCTCGAAGATGCGCCGTTCGGGCTTGCGCACGCCCGCTCCCTCCGAGATCGTCCAGCCCGCCACCAGGCGATCCAGGCCGGTCCGGCGCAACTTCGCCTGCTGCTGCGCCACTGTGCCATTCGTGACTACGACCGGCACGAACCCCGCAGCCGTCACCTCCGCCAGCGCCGCTGCCACTCGCGGGTCGGGCGCGAGTTGCTCGACCATCCCGGCACCCAGGTCGACCAGCACGTCCCGCGCGTCCAGGCGATAGCGCGCGGCGATCACGGCGGCGACCTCCGCACGCTGGGCGTAGCCGTCTCGATCTTGTTCGACCAGCCAGGGCACCTCGGTCTCGCCGAACCGGGTTCGCGCCCAAGCCTTGAAGGCCGCTGTGCGGTCGATGAGAGTGTTGTCCAGGTCGAGAAGAACCAACATGGATCGATCCTGGCAGATCATGGCGTTTTGAGGAGGACGGCGCTCTATCTCAAGGGCCGTTAGGCGGCGCGGTGGCGGAGAGTCGCCACCGTCGAACCGGCCAGGGCCAGCAGGCAGTCGGGCAGCTGACCGTCGGCGATCGCCGCGCCGAAGAGCGCCTCGCCGGTAGGGATGTCCCCGTTGACGTAGGCGCTGACGAACCGCGCCACCCAGCGCTTGTCGTAACGCGCGTCGTCGATGCCGGGGAAGTCGAGCGTCCACGCGCCGCCGGAGGGCACCTGGCCGACCATCGTGGCGGCGAGGCACCAGGCGACGTCGTACGCCCCGACGATGCCGGAGCGGTCGACGACCGAATCGAACGTGCCGACCACCGCGTCACTGTCGCCGCTCAGCGCACTCTGGAGCACGAGTGTCGCGTCGTCGATAGCGTGCTGTGGTACCTCGGTCACGTGAAAGAAGGTACGTGGATCGGTCAAGGTTCGCCTGTCGAGCGGAGAAATCATGCCCCCCGGAGCAGGCAAGTTATGCGGGCGGTGCAGACGCGCTCACCGCTGTCGTCGGTGATGACGATCTCGTACGTCGCCATCGTGCGGCCCCGGTGCACCGGCGTGGCGACACCCGTGACCACACCCGAACGGGCCGATCGGTGATGCGTGGCGTTGATGTCGACGCCCACCGCGAACGGCCGGTCGACACTCTGGCCGTGCATGACCGCGCCCACCGAGCCCAGCGTCTCGGCCAGCACGCAGGAGGCTCCGCCGTGCAGCAACCCGTACGGCTGGGTGTTGCCCTCGACCGGCATGGTGCCCACGACGCGCTCGGCGGAAGCCTCGCTGAGCTGGATGCCCATCCGCGCCCCGAGCGATCCGCCGCCGGCGGTGAAGAGCTCCTGCACGCTGTCGGCCGCTATGTCCATTCGAGGAACGTTACCGGCGGGGCTCGGTTCGCGGTGTTGTGACTTGGGCCCTACTCTTCCCTGCGACCGTGTTCGATCTGTTGGAGGTTTCATGACCGAGCCGCAGGAGACCGTGGAGACGCGTGGCAACGAGCGCGTCGACCTGATCGCCCAGGACGCCAATGGCGACGGCCGCACCGACGTGTGGGTGTCCGACACCGACGGGGACGGCAAGCCCGACCTCTACCAGTTCGACACCGATGGCGACGGCAAGATCGACGTCACGATGGTCGACCTGGACGAGGACGGAAATCCGGACCAGATCGTCGACGGCGACGGCGGGTTGCCCCCGGCCGTCTGAGAAGTCAGGCGCCACCCAGGGCCGCGGCCAACTCGGCCGCGGCCACCCGCAGCACGGTCAATCGGTCAGCTCCAGGACGGCGAGGTAGTACGGGCGGTCGGCGTCGTCGATCATGGCCACGCGCCACCGGGTGCCGGTCAACAAGGACTCCAACTCGGCGGGAGAGCAGTTCAGGTAGTCGAACCACTCGGTGGCGAGCAGGCGGTAGCGCAGCCGCAGTCGCAACTGGCCGCCGAACCGGCCGCGCTCGCGGTTCCACTGGTGATAGCTGACGTGGACAGGGTCGGTCGTCCCGAACGGATCGGTGCCCTGCGCGATGATCCGGGCGCCGGGGTTGGCCAGGCGGGCGAGCGCGTCCAGGAAGACGGGTGCGCGTTCGGCGCTCTCGAGCAGCCCGAGGTTGTTGCCGAGCAGCAGGAACGTGTCGTAGCGCGCGCTCGCCGAGGCGTACCCGTCGACGGTGTTGAGAACGGTGTCCCGTAGGCCCCGTTGCCGGGCGACCGCGATGGCCCCGGCCGAGGTGTCCAGGCCGGTCACCGCTATGCCCCGGCGCTGCAGCTCGACCGCCGTACGGCCCGCGCCGACGCCGATGTCGAGCACGTGACCGCGGCAGAGGCGCAGGGCGCGGTGGTCCTGCTGCTGCCATTCGTCGGGCTCGGCCAGGTAGTGGTCGGCCAGGGCACCGTTGATCAGGCCGTCCTCGCGTTCGATCACCTCGATGACCGGTCGAGGCACTCGTCCCCCGGCGAGCGGCCGCGGTCCGACGCCTGTTCGCACCGCGTACGCGTCCCGGATCATCTCGCCGAACACGTCGCCGATGGGTGGTTCGTCCATAACCACTACCCTTAAGCCCATGCCGACACTGGAGCAAATCGGTTCGGAGAAGTACGCCTCATTGACGACGTTCCGTAAGGATGGACGACCGGTGGCAACCCCGGTCTGGATCCTGCCCGCCGGCCGGGGAGTGGCGGTCTGGACCGAGAGCGATTCATGGAAGGTCAAGCGGGTCCGCAACAACCCGAACGTCACCGTGACCGCCTGCGACATACGCGGCAACGTGCGCGGTGACGCGGTCGAGGGCCGAGCCCGGATCGGCGACGACGCCGAGCGTGATCACTTCGCCCGGGAGCTGGGGAAGAAGTACAAAATGCTCGGCTTGGTCGGGATGCTTCGCTACCGATTTCTCAGGCACCGTGACCGCATTACGGTGATCATCGTTGAGCCGGTGTGAGAGATCCGGAGTCGCGAGATCACGAGACGAAGAAGGGGCGATCGCCTTCCCCAGCGTTCGCCCCTTGCAACGTTCTTTCGTCTCGACTGAGGTCCGTTCAGTCGCCCTGACGCTGCGTGGGAATCTGCCCTTGCAGCAGGGCACGAACCTCCGACTCCCGGTAACGTCGGTGGCCGCCCAGAGTGCGGATCGCACTCAGCTTGCCCGCCTTCGCCCACCGGGTGACGGTCTTCGGGTCGACACGGAACATCGACGCCACCTCGGCCGGTGTTAGTAGCGGCTCAGGATCGTGCGTACGCGATGCCATCGGTCACTCCTCCACAGGTACCTAAAGACATCGGCCGGGGTCCCGCCGGCCGGTGCGTCTCTCATGGTCCGGCTAGTCCCCGATGTCCGACATGGGCCGAACGGACGAACGTCCCCAGATAGACGGATGAAGCATGCCCGATTTTTACGTTTTTTCTACGCCAGATAGTGTCTCGTTTAGTCCGATTATCACGCTTCGGGGACCCCTGATTACGAAGAGTGTTCACCTCGGGAGCGTTCCCACGAGTGGCGAAAGTTACTCTTCTGTCCGCATTCCCGCAGGTCAGTTGCAGCGCTCCAGAAGCTGAACGGCACGCCACCGTTCGACCAGCTTCTCGTACGCTGCGGAGGCATCATCGGCGTCGCCCCGCGAGAGCGCCGAGAGCCCGGCGGCGACCACCCCGGGAGAGTCGTCACCGGCCAGAACGCCTTCCGGCAGAAGATCGACGAGGCCGCCGTAGTCAAGCTCGACGATCGAGCGGGGGTGGAACTCCTCGAGCCAGCGGGTGCCCTCCTCGACCGCCTCCGTGATCGGGGCGTCGCCGAGCGACTTGCGCAGCACCGCGACGGCGCGGTGGGCCCGCCGGCGAGCCTTGGAGATCTCGGTGCGGTAGCGCAGCGTACGCGGGCTCGAGGCCAGATCGATGACGCGCTCCTCCAGGTCGACGAAGACGAACCAGCGCAGCGGCACCCCCCAGGTCGCGATCTGCTCGTGCACCCGCGGCACGCCGTGCTCGAGCACCTTTGCCCCGCTGCGCCAGTCCTCGACGATGGCCTTGGCCTGGCCGGCCAGCACCGGCGGCACGAACGCGTCGGCCAACACACTGGGCACGCCGTCGCGCGCGTTCAGGGCGGCCTCGGCCACCCGCAGGCGCAGGTTCCACGGACAGACCAGAAGCGTCTCGCCCGACTGCAGCACATAGGCCTCGTCGGGCAGATCGGGCAGGCGGGTCCAGCCGGCGCCGAGAGCCTCGAGCACAGCCGACCGCTGACGGACCGGGCCCTCGACCGGGCCCAGGGCGCGGCCCTCGCGCGCGTACTTGCGCCAGAAGACCTGACGGTCGCG
>DASRYP010001054.1:0-7195 GCA_035687165.1 Actinoplanes sp.
GGCCGCGGGGCCGGAGTCGGGGCCCCGGAACTACGGGATGGCGATCAGGGCGCTGACACCGGCCAGGATCAGCGGGCCCATCGTGTCGACCAGCTGCAGGCGCCAGCCGAGGATTGGACTCTCGGCCGGGCGGAACAGGCGCCGGATCGGTACGCCGAAGGCGATCACGACCAGGATCAGGCCCAGCACGTAGAGGAACGGCAGGCCGAGCGAGAAGCCGAGGCTGACCTGCCAGATGGCGACGAGCCAGCCGGCCGCCGCCCAGCCGGCCCGGCGGCGCTCGGGGCGCAGTCCGTGCCGCAGCGACCAGCCGTGACCGCGGGCCAACATGGCGAGGGCGAGCGGGATGCCCCCGGCCGAGATGATGTCGAGGTGGCCCTCCTGGGCGAGGCGCCAGGGCGCCCAGGCGAGGGCGGCGGCGGCCACGGCGGCGCCGGTGCGACCGGCGCCAAGCTGACGGACCAGGGCGTAGCCGCCGATCGCGAGCAGGGCGTGGGCCAGCACGAAGAGGATGTTGTAGCGCAGAACGGCGGCCAGCGGACCCTCGCCGATCATGCCGGCCGGGGCGTAGCCGAGCAGGCTGTTGCCGTACGCGAAGCTGTCGGTCAGGGGATAGAAGGCGTTGGCCTGCCAGAGGCGGGTCGGATCGGTCAGCAGGATGTGCCCGGACCAGGCGATCTGCCAGGCCTGGCGGGATGGGTCCCAGATGTCCTGAGGCAGCGTGTGCAGCGGGTAACGCAACGTCGGCCAGGTGAGCGCGACGGCCAGCAGGAGGCCGGCGTAGACCACCACCGCGTATTCGTGGATCAACGAGCGCAGCAGGCCGCGTGTCGTGCGCCGGAACCAGCCGGGCGGGCGCTCGGCGGTGGTGGCGAACGCTGTCCACGGGTCCGGCGGGGTGCCGGGCGGGCGCTCGGTCGGCAGCGGGTCGGTCGGTCGTTTCCTCTTGCCGGTGCTCTCGGACTTCTCCGGGTTTCCGGCCTTTCCCGGTTCCTCAGTCTGCTGTGGACTGTCGGAGACCTTCGGCAAGTCGATCTTGGTCGGATTGGGCGTGGCGGAAGCCGGCGGGGCGGTGGACTGCCTCGGCTGCTCCGTGGTCATGACCCTCTCCCCGTGCAGCATGTCACCGGCCCGTCCGCTCCCGCAGGAACGTGATATCGGCGGTCTGTCCCTCGGAACCGCCGGGCGTCTCCACGACCGCCGGCGCACCGGCGGCCCGGATCGCCGCCACGATCAGTTCCGGGTCGATCTTGCCACTCCCGAGGTTGTCGTGCCTGTCCTGCCCGGAGTCGAAGCCGCCCTTGGAGTCGTTGGCATGGATCAGGTCGATGCGCCCGGTGATCGCCTTGACCCGGTCGACGACGCCGACCAGGTCTTCCCCGCCCGCGAACGCATGGCAGGTGTCCAGGCAGAACCCGGCGCCGAACGAGCCCACCGCGTCCCACAGGCGGGCCAGGTCGTCGAACCGGCGGGCGCACGCGTTGTCACCGCCGGCCGTATTCTCGATCAGGATCGGCAGCGGCAGGCCGCCGTCGGACTCGGCATATTCGAACGCCTTGCGCCAGTTCACGAAGCCCGTCGCGAGATCGGCGTCCTTGCCGACGTGACCGCCGTGCACGATCAAGCCCTTCGCGCCCAGCTCGGCCGCGGCCTTGGCGTGCGCCATCAGCAGCTTGCGGCTCGGGATGCGGATGCGGTTGTTGGGGGAGGCGACGTTCACGATGTAGGGCGCGTGGATGTAGATGTCCACCTCGGACTCGCGCAGCGCCGTCACGTCTTCCCGCGGTGGGGGAGTCTTGTAGCCCTGCGGGTCGGTGAGGAAGAACTGCACCGCCTCGGCCCCGCGGGCGGCGGCTTCATCGAGCGGTGCAGCGGGATCGACATGGGCTCCGATGCGCATGGGTCGAGACTACGACGAGGGTCCGACGTTCGCGGCACGCGTCACCGTGTCTCGACGGCTCTCGTTAGTCCCATTGATCACGTTTGACCGATACTGGCCTCGGCCGGTGCGAAGTGGGAGATGGTGCATGTCTCGGCAGGTCCGATATCGGGTGGCGGCGTTCGTCCTGGGCAGCCTGATCTTCGGTGCCCCGATGCTCGCGAGCGGAACGGCCGGCGCGGACCCTGTCCCCCCGGGCGGGCGTCAGGTGACCTTCTCGGGCAACGGGTTCGACCTCGACTGCGACTCGCGGCGCGGCGCGGCGCCGGTGGCCCTCGAGCCGGCCTGCGCGATCGGTGACGAGGCCGAGCCTTTCCTGGTCACCGCCTCGCCGTCCGGCCCGGCGACGACGCTGCCCGAACCGGCGACGACGCTGCCCGAACCGGCGACGGCACTGTCCGGATCGGCGAGGACGCTGTCCGACCCGGCGACGGCACTGTCCGGCCCGGCGACGGCACTGTCCGACCCGGTCCCCACGTCGGCATCGGCGTCGGTGGCCGAGGCGCCGGTCTCGCTCGCGCCGCCCCGGTCCGGGGATGCCGCGGGCACGCCGACTGGATCGTCGGCTCCGGCTGCCGCCGAGCCCCCCTCCCCGCGCAAGCCCGCGGCGAGCCGTCCGGAGACGCCGCGGCAGCCCATTTCCCCCGCTGCCAGCACGGCGAAGGTGGCCACTGCGGCGGCCCGCTCCAGGCCGCTCGTCCGCGTCGCTCCCCGAGCCAAGGTCAAGACCAAGATCAAGGCCACGACCACGGCGGGTACGACGGGGAGCGCGGCACCCGCCTTCGCCGGCATGCCGCCCGGGGAGGCGAGGGTACGCCCGCACGGCGTACCCGGCCTGGACCTTGATCGGGTGACCGTCGACGCCCAACCGGCGGCACCTGCCCCGCCCCCCAGCGAGATCGCCGCGGCCGCGTCCGTAGCGGGGGCCGGGTCGATGCGGGAGGGCAGCCCGTCGGGCCTGCTGGCACTGATCGCCGGGGTGTGTGTGGCGGGAGTAACAGTTGCCGCTATTCGGTCAATCGTGTCGGAACGTGCAAATCGGGTAAAGATCGCTTAGTCTGTCGTCAGAAGCTCCGCGGGGCGTCCGCGTCCAACCTCATCGGTGTGGTCGTTCCTCCCCAGGTCCCACCCAGCGAATGCGGATCGGACGCCCCGCGGCTCTCGAAGCAGGATCCCGTCGACAGGCGGGGTCCTGCTTTTTGGCGGTGCGGCCGGGCTGGGTATGCTTGCTCGGTCCGCACCGTGACCACCGTGGGGTTAGCCCCGCGGTTTTCTCTTTGCGGTCGACACAAGACCTCCTGCCACGGAGATACCGTGGCCGCCAAGCCCACAGGAGGTGAGAAAGTCTTGCGTCATTACGAACTCATGGTGATCCTCGACCCCTCGCTCGAGGAGCGCACCGTAGCCCCGTCGCTCGATCAGTACCTGAACGTCATCAGGACCGCGGGTGGCTCGGTGGAGAAGCTCGACGTCTGGGGCCGTCGCCGGCTCTCGTTCGAGATCAACAAGAAGGCCGAAGGCATCTACGCGGTCGTCGACCTGCAGGCGACGCCCGAGGCCGTGGCCGAGCTGGACCGTCAGCTCCGGCTGAACGAGTCCATCCTGCGCACCAAGGTCATCCGGCCCGAGACCCGCTGAGCCTCGTTTTTGTCAGGGGGTTCTGAGAACCTCCAACGAACGAGCGAAGCGGCGAGGAGAAGATCATGGCAGGAGAAACCACCATCACGGTCGTCGGGAACTTGACCGACGACCCCGAGCTGCGTTTCACCCCTTCGGGTGCGGCCGTGGCCAAGTTCCGCATCGCTTCCACGCCGCGGACCTTGGACCGGCAGACCAACGAGTGGAAAGACGGCGAGCCACTCTTTCTCGCGTGCAACATCTGGCGTGACGCCGCCGAGCACGTCGCCGAGTCGCTTCAGCGCGGCTCTCGGGTGATCGTGCAGGGCAGGCTGCGCCAGCGGTCTTACGAGACCCGCGAGGGCGAGAAGCGCACCGTCTACGAGCTTGAGGTCGACGAGATCGGCCCGTCGCTGCGGTATGCCACGGCGAAGGTGCAGCGCATGAACCGCTCCGGCGGTGGCGGGGGTGGCGGCTTCGGCGCCTCCGGTGGTGGTGGCGGTGCCAACCGGCAGCCCAGCAGCGGTGGCGGCGGAGGAAATACCAACTTCGACGACCCGTGGGCTACGGCGGCTCCGGCCTCCGCCAGCAGTGCCACCCGTCCCAGCGGGGGCACCGGCGGCAACTCCTCGTTCGATGACGAGCCTCCCTTCTAAGCCCTAGGGCTTTAGCCGCCGGCGGCGTGCCGACCGGCGAGGATCACAACAGGAGTAAGAGCAATGGCTAAGGCTGCGGCGCTTCGCAAGCCGAAGAAGAAGGTGAACCCGCTCGACAAGGACGGGATCACCTACATCGACTACAAGGACACCGCTCTGCTGCGGAAGTTCATCTCCGACCGGGGCAAGATCCGTGCCCGCCGGGTCACCGGGGTGACGTCTCAGCAGCAGCGGCAGATCGCCCGCGCGGTCAAGAACGCCCGTGAGATGGCGCTCCTGCCGTACACGGCGACGGCGCGCTGAGGAGGGTCACCGATATGAAGATCATCCTCACCCAGGAGGTGTCGGGCCTCGGCACCCCCGGCGACATCGTCGAGGTCAAGGACGGCTACGGCCGTAACTACCTTCTCCCGCAGGGTTTCGCGATCCTGTGGACCAAGGGCGCCGAGAAGCAGGTCGCGGTCATCAAGCGGGCACGCGACGCCCGCGAGATCCGTGACCTGGGCCAGGCCAACGAGGTCAAGGCCCAGCTCTCCGGCCTCAAGGTGACCCTGACCGCCCGCTCCGGCAACGGTGGCCGGCTGTTCGGCTCGATCACCTCGGCCGAGATCGTCGACGCGGTGAAGACCGCCGGCGGTCCGTCCCTCGACCGGCGCCGCCTCGAGCTGCCCGGCCACATCAAGACCACGGGCGCTTACAACGTCCAGGTCAAGCTTCACCCCGAGGTGACTGCGACGTTCCCGGTGAACGTCGTCGCCGCCAAGTAAGACCCGCCCAGCGCGTTTCGAACGGCACGCCGAGATCCCTGGATCTCGGCGTGCCGTTCGTCGTTTCCGGGCTGCCGGCTCAGGGATCGCCCGCCGTGGAGTTCCCGTGCGCTCGCGGTTCGTCAGCTGAGACTGTTGCCGGTGATGACCGACGTCAGGACCGTGGCCAGTCCGCCACCGACCACGGCCGCGGCCAGGCCGACGCTGATCGCCTTCCACGACTGGCTGACCAAGCGCAGGCCGAGGGCGACGAGAACGCTCAGCACCAGGGAGATGAGGAACTGCGGGGCGGCCTTGCTGAGCGTGCCGAGGGCGTGTCCCTGGCCGCCGGTGCCGACGACGAGCATATAGACGACGAACAGGATGACCGGTACGCCGTACCAGATGACGGTGTAACCGACCACGGCGAGCGGACCGCCGGATCCTTGTTCATCCTCCTCGTCGTCCGGATCGAGCAGGTCACTCTTCCGGCTCGTCGGATAGCCGCCGGTGACCGGGCGGCGCTCGTACGCCCCGGAAGGGCCGTTCCAGCTCGCGGAGGCGCGCTGCGGAGCGGCGTCCGGGCCCGTTGCCAGGCCTGCGCTCGCTGCCTGGCCGGCCTCGCGGGGGACCGGCGCGATCAGCGAGGTCGACGTGGTGGATAAGTTGGATATTCCCTCGACGGCGGCTGAGCCGCTCGATCGAAAGGGCACGTAATCCGCGGTGCCGAATCGTCGGGATTCACCCTCGGCCAGATCACTTTGATCGGCCAGGTCGCGTCGCCAGTCCCCGAGGTTGCCCTCGCGATAGACGGCGCTGCCGCGGGCGCGTTCTCGGCGTTCCTCGAGATGCCATGAGTCCGGCTCGGACTGCGGCCTGACTTCGGTGAGGTCGTCACCCGACCACGGCGGAACAGCGTCGGAGACGGACGCCCGGCCCGGACGGCTTGCCCGCGGGCCGGAGCCCGGCAGCCAGGCATCGGGGCCGGGCGGCTCTTCGGTGTATGCCATCGGATCGACCGCGCCGCGCCGCGTCGGCGGGTCGTCGTCCTCGGCACGGCGGCGGCCGGAGCGCTGCGGCTCGTCGATCGGAATGTACTGCGGGGCGCCATTCGTCCGTGGGGCTGCGGCGGGAGCGGAACTGAGCGGCCCGGGGTAGCCGGGCGTGCTGCGAGGGGCGCTGACGGGCGCCGAGGCCGAATAGCCGATCGGACCGCCGGGCAGGTCCCTCGCCGGCGGGGCGCCCGAGCCGCCGTATCCGGGTGCGCTACGCGGGGCGCTCGGGAGGGCGGGTTGACTGCTGTACGGAGCCACGGTGCCGCCGCCGTACGCCGCGCCACTGCGCGGAGCGTTGCCGGGCTCACCCGGATAGCCGCGGCCGGGGACGGCGCTGGTAGGTGCGCTGCCGTAGCCGCTGGGCTCGGATGGCTCCCGGGCGGGTACCGAACTTGTAGGTGCGCTGCCGTAGCCGCGAGGCTCGTACGGTTCCCGTGCGGGAAGGGAACTGGTGGGTGCGCTGCCGTAGCCGCGCGGCTGGTCGTACGGGTCGCGCTCCGGAGCAGCACTGCCGTAGCCGCGCGGCTGGTCGTACGGGTCGCGCCCGGGGACCGAGCTGGTGGGTACCACGCCGTAGCCGGACGGCGGGCCGGGGACGGCACTCGTCGGTGTGCTGCCGCGCGGCTGACCATAGGGATCACGGCTGGCGACCGAGTTGGTCGGGGCCGTGCCGTAACCGCCGGCACTGTAAGGGGTGCCGCTGCGCGGGGCGGGCGCCGGCGGCAGGGCCGGCTGGGCCGCGTTGCGCCAACCGGCGGCCGGCTGCTCGGGCCGGGCCTCGGGGATGGCCGGTGGTGGGGGCGCTAGTGCGCGCGGGCCTTCACCCATCGCCTCGCGGCGCTCGGCCTCGCGGCGCCACGCCAGGATGCGCGGGTCGTCCTCGGAACGGCTCCACTGACCGGTGTCAGGATCGCGGGTCCAACTACTCGTGTCGGGCTCGGCCTCCCACGAACCGGTCTGGTCGCGCCAGTCACCCCCACCGCCGTTGTATTTGGCGCGGCCCTTGGACGCACCGCCCGGGGGTGCGGCGGGCGGCGGGGACATCGGAGCGGCGCCGAACGTGGCGGTCTCGCTCTGCTCGGACCGGCTGCGCCGGGGGCCACGTGGCTCCGGTGGTGCGAAGGAGCCGGTGTCGCCGGGTGCTGGTGCGGCGCCGCGTCGGGCGAAGCCGGACCCGGGTGG
>DASRYP010001055.1:0-3245 GCA_035687165.1 Actinoplanes sp.
TCCGGTCCGGCGCTGGCCTCCCTCGCCCTCGACGACAAATGGTCCCATCTGCGGGACGGCGCCTTCGTGCTGAAGGACAAAGAGACCGCCGTACGCCCCGTCGCGCACGACCGCGAGCGCGAACAGCGACTGTGGGAGGCAACGGCCGAGCTCCTCAGGGTCTAGGGCGCCACGACTTCACTCGACGCCGCCCTTGTCCGCCCAGGCGCCGGCCTTGTCCCAGCGTTCGAGGTCCCGCAGCCAGGCGTTGGCGTTGCCGTCGGAGGGCGCGCGCCAGTCGCCGCGCGGGGAGAGCGAACCGCCGGCCGAGACCTTCGGACCGTTGGGCATCGCGGAGCGCTTGAACTGGGCGAACGCGAAGAACCGGCGGCAGAACGTCTCGAGCCAGTGGCGGATCTCGGGCAGATCGTAGGCGACCCGTTTCGGGTCGGGGAAGTTCGGCGGCCAGGCGCCGGCGGCCGGGTCCCGCCAGGCGTGCCAGGCCATGAAGGCGATCTTCGACGGGCGCATGCCGTAGCGGAGCACGTGGAACAGGGCGAAATCGTGCAGCGCGTACGGGCCGATCGTGCTCTCGGTCGACTGGAGTTGCTCGCCCGGCACCAGCTCGGGGCTGATCTCGGTGTCGAGCACGGCGGCCAGCACCTCGCCCACCTCGTCGTCGAAGAGCCGGCTGGCGACCACCCAGCGGATCAGGTGCTGCATCAGTGTCTTCGGCACCCCGCCGTTGACGTTGTAGTGGCTCATCTGGTCGCCGACGCCGTAGGTGCACCAGCCCAACGCCAGCTCCGACAGGTCACCGGTGCCGAGCACGATGCCGCCGCGCTGGTTGGCCAGCCGGAACAGGTAGTCGGTGCGCAGCCCGGCCTGCACGTTCTCGAACGTGACGTCGTAGACCGGCGCCCCCGACGCGAACGGGTGCGCCATCTCGGCGAGCATCAGCTTGGCGGTCGCCGTGATGTCCAGTTCTCCGGCGGTCACCCCCAGTGAGCGCATCAGCCGGTGCGCGTTGTCCTTGGTGTTCGTGCTGGTGGCGAAGCCCGGCATGGTGAACGCGAGGATGTCGCTGCGCGGCCGCCCGGCCCGGTCCATCGCTTGCGCGGCCACCAGCAGCGCGTGGGTCGAGTCGAGCCCGCCCGAGACGCCGATGACGACCTTCGGGTTGCCGATCGCCCCCAGCCGCTGCTGCAGACCGGCGACCTGAATGTTGTACGCCTCGTAGCAGTCCAGCGCGAGCCGTTGCACATCGGCGGGTACGAACGGGAACCGCTCGATCTGCCGCCGCAGGCCCAGGTCGGTGGCGGGCGGATCGAGCCGGAACCGTACCTGCCGGAAGCCGCTGGTCCGCGCCGAGTGGGTCCGCCGGTTGTCGTCGAAGCTGCCCATCCGCAGGCGCTCCTGGCGCAGCAGATCGAGGTCGACGTCGGCCACCGCCATCCGGTCCCCGATCGGGAATCGGTCCGACTCGGCCAGCAGTACCCCGTTCTCGTAGATCATCGTCTGCCCGTCCCAGGACAGGTCGGTGGACGACTCACCCGGTCCGGCGGCGGCGTAGAGGTAGGCGGCGAGGCAGCGCGCGGACGCCGACTTGCAAAGCAGCCGCCGGTCCTCGGCCCGGCCGACGGTGATCGGGCTGCCGGAGAGATTCAGGAGGACGGTCGCGCCGGCCAGGGCGGCCTCGGCGCTCGGCGGGATGGGCACCCACATGTCTTCGCAGATCTCGGCGTGCACCACCAGGCCGGGTACGTCTTCGGCCTCGAAGAGCAGGTCGGTGCCGAACGGGATGTCGTCACCCCAGTAGCCGCCCCGCTCGTCGTCCCCGGCGGCGAGCTGGCGCTTCTCGTGGAACTCGCGGTAGTTCGGCAGGTACGACTTGGGCGCGATGCCGAGGATCCGGCCGCGATGGACGACGACGGCGCAGTTGTAGACGCGGTTGCGGTGCCTCAGGGGTGCGCCGACGACCAGCATCGGCAGCAGGTCGGCCGAACCGGCCACCACGGTCGCGAGGCCCGCTTCGACGTCGTCGAGCAGCGCGTCCTGCATCAGCAGGTCTTCGATCGAGTAGCCGCAGAGGCCGAGCTCGGGGAAGAGGGCGACGGCGACGCCCTGCTCCGAGCACTCGCGCGCCGACCGCAGGATCGCCTCGGCGTTGGCCGCGGCATCGGCGACGACGACGTGGTTGGTGCACGCGGCGACCCGCGCGAACCCGTGCTGATAGATCGACCGGAAGTTCACCCCTCCATCATGCCGTCGTCCCGGCGCGGCTCGGGCCGTCAGTCCACCACCCAGCCGTACAGATGCTCGGGCCGGAAGCGGACGATGAGCCGGCCGTCGGCGACCATCGCGCGCCGGAAGTCGTCCCAGTCGGGGTGTTCCTTGCCGGCGATCAGGCGGTAGATCTCGATCAGCTCCTCGATCACCTCGTCGTCGAGGCTCCACGCGACCGGGCTCAGCTCGGCCTCGCCCTCGGCCACCGCGTAGCCGTGACCGTCGGGCGCGGTCACCTTGATGCTGATCCGGGGATCGCGGCGCAGGTTGTGCACCTTGGCCAGGGTGGTGCGGCTGGAGAATCGGATCAGGCCGGGCAGAGCGATGAAGCTGACGTCGGAGAGCTGCGGCCGACCGTCCCGCTTGATGGTCGCGACGGTGCCGAGGCTTCCCGCGGCGACGACACCCCAGAGCTTCTCGTCAGACATGGTTCTGACCTTACTGAGAAACGGGGCGGTGGGGTGCCTGCCGAGACCTGGAGGCACCCTGCGGCGTTGTGTTTTCAGGGGCCCGCTCGGGTTGCCGTCCACCTTCTGACAGGAGCAGACAGTGCGGTCTCTCATTTGCCGTACGCTCGCTGGTCTCGTCGCCGTCGGCGTCGGCCTGGGTGTCGCCGCGGCGCCCGCCGCCGCCGCCGAGACCACGAAGTTTCGGCTGACCACCGGCAGTGTCGTCGCCAATGGCACGTACGAACGCGTGGCGGGCCCCCCGGAGCAGCCCGTGCCGTCGTTCCGGATCGCCGGCACCCTGGTCGGGCGCAGCCTCTTCCGCTTCCGCTGTGCCGTGCTCCAGGTCGCCCGCAGCGGTCCCGCGGACGGCGTCGAGTGGCAGACCTTCGGCAAGCACTGCGGCCCGGGCCGGACAAGTTTCCAGGTCCAGGCGTCTGCCCTGTTCGGGGGCGGCACACCGCCGGTCCGGCTCTGCGCCGGCTGGTCGGCGTCCCAGGCCGAGCGGGGCCGGAAGTGCGAACTGTATCGGCC
>DASRYP010001056.1:0-2390 GCA_035687165.1 Actinoplanes sp.
GACTGGCCGGCGCCGCGTAGGGCGCGGGCCACCTCGTCGAGGTGGTCGTTGGTGACCGCATCGACGACGAACGCCGGCACGGACTCCGCATGGCAGGCATTCCAGCGCTCGGTGAACGAGCCATCGGCATAGGCCGGGAGGTGCACAGCAGCCGGGACTTGACAGTCGCTGAACTGCTCGGCGAGCACTTGGCGCAGATCGGCCTCGCGCATGGGGGTCGATGGATGTCGCGACATCACCGGGTGCCGGTCGAGGCGGTATACCTGGCCGGAGAACACGCCGAAGTGGTTGCTGAAGGCGGTGTAGCGACCGAACTCCGGTTGGGCGGGTGCGACGGCGACCGGTCCCAGCCCGGCGAACTGCTCATGCAGCAACTCGATGCCTCGACCGATGCTGCCAAGCGTGGGCAGGCTGTCGAAGGTCGAGCAGATCTTGTAGAGCAGCACCTCCGCGCCGGTCCCCGCGATCTGAGCGAGCTGTGCGCGGACCAGCTCGTCGAAAGCCTTCCCGCCCAGCGAGCGCGCTGGGCCGGCGACTCCGACGACGTCGGCGTCGGTCGGCATTGGAGTGTCGCCGCCTCCGACGACGAGGACGGCGTCAAGGTGGTAGCGGTGGGCTTGGGACAGGACGTCGGCGGCGCCGGTGAGGTCGTCGGCGACGAAGCTGACCGCCGGCATGTCAGTCATCTCCCTGCGACGTGCGGTCTGCGAACTTCTGCACCGCATGGAGCAGGGCCGGGTCACCGGTGTCGGCCGCGAGCTCGGCGGCGCGCTGCAGCGGAACCCCGTTGATAGCGGCGGTCCAGGCGTCGCGCAGGCTGCGTACTCCGGCGGCGGGTCCGTCGGGGTGCGCGGCGACACCGCCGCCGGCGAGCATGAGCAGGTCGGTGGAGCGCACCGCGGCATACGTGGGCGCGGCTGTCGTGACGTTCTGCCCGGACGAGAGGGTGGGCACCGGGCCGAGGGTGTCGCCGAGCGGTTCGAGCAGGCTCCGGACGTTCGCTGTGACCTCCTCGTCGGTCTCGTAGAACTTGCTTCCCAGCCCGCTGGCGTGCAGGTGGTCGGCGCCGGCGAGGCGGGCGAGCTGCTGCCAGACCCTGTAGGACAACCCAAGCGCAGGCGACCGCATCGAGCCGGCCAAGCCGGCCCGGTGGCCATGAATCGGGACCTCGGCGAACTCGCGCAGCCACGCCAGCGCTGGCAGGCCCATTACCGGGACGTTGAGCATCACGCACCGCCCGCCAGCCTCGACGACTAGGTTGTGCCGCCGGCGCAGCCCCGTGAGGTCACCGGTGATGTTGAACGCGTACATCGTGGGATGCCCGGTGACCTGCTCGGCCGCGCGGATCTCCTCGGTGGCCACGGCGACTCGGCGCCCGAGCGGAAGGTAGCCGGGGTCGGTCATCAGCTCGTCGTCCTTGATCAGGTCGATCGAGGCATGCGCAAGCTCGCGCACGACCAACCGGAACTGATCCTCCGACAGCCCCACGTTCGGTTTGACGATCGTGCCGATCATCACGCCCACGACGTCGCCGATCAGCCGCCGCGTCCCTGGGATACCGAAGGCCGGGCCCGGGTGTGCGGCGATGAACTCCGGCGGCAGCTGCAGGTTCAGCACCCGGCAGGCGAACAGCTCCTGCAGCTCGAACAGGTTCCCGGCGATGGTCGTCTGCAGGGTCGCTAGGTCGGCACCGATGTTCTCCATCGGCCACTCGACCACCACTTGGGCCGCGTGGACCTTCTCCGGGTGGGTCCGCGACGGCAGCGACGGGCTGCGGCGGCCCAAGTGCTGCACGTCCACGACCTGTGCGCCGTGCCGTTCGTGCAACTCCGCCGACTCGCCGGGCACCGACACGAACGTCCCGCTGGACTGCTCACCGGCCAGGATCGCCGCGGCCCGTGCCGGCTCGATCTCCGACTCAAGGTAGTAGGTGCAGCACACCACTCTCTGGTCACGCATCTGCTTCTGGCTTCCCTTGGTCACGGCGGGCGGTGCGGTGCGGCCGTCAGTTCGTCGGGTCGCTGGTCGACTCCGTGCCGCTGCCGCGGTCGGTGGTCCTGGTTCGGTCGTCGTCCTGCGACCGGTCCGGAGCGGTGTCGTCGACCACCCTGATGTGGGCAGCCTCCAGAGCGGTCTCGCCCGTGTCGGCGGGCACGTGATCCAGGTGCGGGTGCAGGTCCGCCCCGAGGGCGGCCCCGGCTTCCCGGCTACCACCGGCGGGCTGCTTGAGGACTACCCGGGCCCACAGCATGGTGATGATCGGACACAGGATTGCGGTGACGACGACCGACGAGGCGATGAGCACGGTGGCGGTCTGCGCGGCCGGGGCGTAGACCGGGTTGGCCTGCGCGACGATCGCCGGGACGACCGCGGCGTTGCCGGCCGTAGTG
>DASRYP010001057.1:0-20765 GCA_035687165.1 Actinoplanes sp.
TCTGCACGGCCCGGCCGGCGGTCAGGTGACGCCCGACCGATCACTGGATCGGTCGGGCTGCAGCACTTACGCCCCTACCCGAGGAGCTCGCGGATGTCGGCGGCGGTGAGTCCGGCAGAGGAGAATTCGCCGCCGTCCATCACACCGGCGAACAGTTCGGCCTTGCGGGCCTGCAATGCCATCACCTTCTCCTCGATGGTGTCTCGCGCTACCAAGCGATAGACCATCACATTGCGGGTCTGCCCGATGCGGTGAGCCCGGTCCACCGCCTGCGCTTCCGTCGCGGGATTCCACCACGGGTCGAGCAGGATGCAGTAATCCGCCTCGGTCAGATTCAGGCCGAACCCGCCGGCCTTCAGACTGATCAGGAAGACCGGTGCGGCGCCGGTCTTGAACTCCTCCACCACCCGCTTGCGATCGCGGGTGGCGCCGTCCAGGTATACGCAGGCGATGCCGGCCTGCTCCAGTCGATCGCGAGCGCTGCCGAGGAAGCGAGTGAACTGGCTGAACACCAGAGTACGGTGGCCCTCCGCGGCGATGTCGGTGAGTTGCTCCACGAGCAGATCCAGCTTGGTCGAAGAAACTGCTCGGTGTCGTTCGTCGACCAATGCCACGTCCAGACTGGCCTGCCGCAACAGTGTCAGCGAGCGGAAGATCTCGAAACGGTTCTTCTCCATGTCACCGAGCAAGCCGAGTACCTTCTGCCGCTCCCGCTGCAGATAGCGTTGGTAGACCTTGCGATGACCGGGCGACAGGTCGACCTCGACCACCTGTTCCTGCTTGGCCGGCAGGTCAGCGGCAACCTCGCTCTTGCGCCGGCGCAGCACCAGCGGCCGGATCCGGCGGCGTAGCTGGGCCAGCCGGTCCTGGTCGCGGTCACGCTCGATCGGATGACGGTAATACTCGGTGAACCGATCAAGCCGAGGGAACAGGCCGGGGGCCGCGACCGAACACAGCGCCCACAGTTCGGCCAAATTGTTCTCCATCGGCGTACCGGTGATGGCGACCTTGAAAGGCGCCGGCAGACGGCGGGCGCACTTGTATGCCTGCGACTGCGGGTTCTTCACAAACTGCGCCTCGTCGAGCACCAGACCGGCCCAGTCCAATGCCGCATAGTCTTCGTACTCCAGGCGAAACAGCGTGTACGACGTAACCACAACGTCGGCCTGCCCAATCGCCTCAGCCAGCTCGACTCCTCGCCGAGCCGCAGTCGATGTGATCGCCCGGACCTCGAGATCGGGAGTGAAGCGGGCCGCCTCGGCCGCCCAGTTGTGCACGACGCTGGCCGGCGCCACCACCAGGAAGCGGCCGTGTTTGCGGGCATGACACAGCAGAGCGAGCGCCTGCAACGTCTTGCCGAGACCCATGTCGTCGGCGAGGATGCCGCCGAGCCCGTTGTCGTGCAACGCGGCCAGCCAGCGGAAGCCCTCCTCCTGGTACGGACGCAAATCCGCGTGCACCTCGGTGGGCACCGGCTGGTCGAGGGCCACGCCCGAGTCAGTCAGCACGGCCACCGTACGCTGCCAATCCGCGGCCTGACCAGCCAACTCGCCCAACTCGCCCAACTCGTCCCAGACCCCGGCCTGGAACCGGCCGACCCGCAGCACGCCCGGCGGACTGTCGGTAAGCGCGCGCGACTCCGTAATCAGATCGCGCAACTGCTGGAACTCCGACCGATCCAAACCGAAGTAGGCACCACTGGGCAGAATCAAGAACTCCTGGTCCCGGGCGAGGGCCACGAACAGCGCCTCGAAGTCGACCTGCTCGCCACCCACCTCGACGCGAACCGACAGGTCGAACCAATCCTGCTCGCCGGCCTCTGTGGCGCCGGTGAACGTGATGATCGGCGCCGCCCCGGTTTCTTGCAGGTTCCAACCGTCGTCGGGCTCGATCACGGACACCCCGAGCTCGGCCAGCGCAGGGATCACCGTACTCAGGAAACGGATCATCTCGTCGCCGCCGAGCACCGACTCGGAGGCCAGGCGCGGACCCAGGGGGCCGGATTCAAGCAGACCGGGCACCACGAGATCGGCCACCCGCTGGAGAAGATCGGCGCCCTCGTCGGACAGCGTCGACGACCAGAGCGGCTCGCCATGCCGCCCGCCGCCTACCTCGACCACCCACTCCCAGCGCAATCGCAGACGCTGCTGGCGTTCGGTACTCAAGGTCGCGGTCAGGGTTGGCGAACCCACCTCGGGCAAACTCATGGCGGGTCCGACCGGCACGACCTCCACCTGCTGGATCAGACCGGGATAGAACTCGGCGAAGAACCGCTCCTCGTGTTCGCCCGGAATCCGGATGCTCGGTGCCGCCAGGACCTTACGAGCCGAACTCGGAAGCGGACGGGCCAGCGGAGCCAGCCTCATGGCCCGCCCGGCCGGCTCCGCCCCACCGCGCACACCCCACGAGGCGATGCCGTGCGCCGGCTCGCCGATGAACATCGCGCTTTCCAGGTCGACCGGCATGCCGTCGTCCTGCACCACGGCTTGTAGCGACAGGTCGCCGTCGACCCGGTCAACTTGCAACAACACCCGTGCCGGGCGGCGTGCCACGACCACCGGCCCGGCGTTCTTGCCGTACTCCACCAGCGGCAAGCCGGACTCCTGCGCCTCCGCCAACAAGTCCCAAATACGTCGACTGCCGAACTCGTCGAGGAAGATGTTCGGGTTGCTGCCGCCGTAGTGGTGCGCATGGGAGCCGGACAGCTTGACGATCTCGGACAGCAGCTGGCGATGGTGCTTCAGGTCCGGCGAACCGCCCCCGGCATAGCCGAGCGAGTGCCAACCGATTCCGGTGCGCACCCAGCCCCTGCGGCCCGGCAGCACCGGGCGCATCGAGATCCGCTGCTGGGTCTTCCGCGTCCATGACACGTACCCGTTGACCAGCTCAAACTGCAGCCCGAGACCAGGATCCGCAGGCTGCGGGACCGGCTGCGTCCCCGCCACGTCACGGACCCAGGCGGACAGCTGGGACTCCCATCGGCCGGCCTTCGGCCGCCGCTGGACCGGCACTGTCGACTGCTTCGCCCCAGGCTCCTGCTGAGCGGCGATCAGCAGCGCCACGACATGGACGCATTCCGCATCGGCGCAGCTGCACGCACCTCTGAGGGCGGGCGTCACACCCGGGACGATCTCGCCGGTCACTTCGCCGCCGGCGCGAACCTTGCCGACCGCCTGACCGGACCCACCGAGGGCCAGGTCGACGATCTCCCCATCGTTCAGCACTGCTCGTGCTTGAACAAAGGTGCGGACCCCGACCAACTCGCAAAGGACCGCTTCTTCTGCAGAGAGGACCAGCTTCGCCATCGTCGCCTTTCGCGAGAGTCAGCAGCCCACTCTAAACGACCGGCAAGAGGCGCTGCACGCGACGTACTCACGACGAGTGACCTCAAGGGGGTGCCGCTAGCGTGCTCATCGCACCGAAGGCCCGGCGGCAGAACGTTGCGGGTCGTGCGGGGTGAACAGCATCTGGGCGACAACGAAAGACACGTTGGCCATCCCGGCCGGACGGTGGTCGGTTCAGGACCCCGAGCGCCGGACGAGTTGCGGGAACGCCTCGAGCTCACGGTCCGGCCGGACATGGCGGCGGTAGAGCGGGCTGGCGCGGGATAGCGTGGGCGGATGAGTGTTGATCCAGTCGCGCACAACCGCGTGGCCTGGGACCGGCAGGTTGACCAGGGCAACGAGTGGTCACGGCCGATCTCCGCGGAGACGGTCGCCAGGGCACGGGCCGGTAACTGGTCGGTCGTGCTCATCGGCTACCAACCCGTGGACCGTTCCTGGTTCCCCGCCGACCTGGCCGGTGCGGACGTGTTGTGCCTGGCCTCCGGCGGCGGCCAGCAAGGGCCGACGCTCGCCGCGGCCGGGGCCCGGGTCACCGTGCTGGACAACTCGCCGCGCCAGCTCGAGCAGGACGAGCTGGTCGCCCAGCGGGACAACGTGCCGCTGCGGACGATGCTCGGCGACATGCGCGACCTGTCCGCGTTCGCCGACTCCTCGTTCGACCTCGTCTTCAACCCGGTCTCGAACCTGTTCATCCCCGAGCTCTCCCGGGTATGGCGGGAGTCCTTCCGGGTGCTGCGACCGGGCGGGGCGCTGCTGTGCGGCTTCCTCAACCCGGACGTCTACCTGTTCGACCACGAGGCGCTGGACCAGCGTGGCGAACTGGTGGTCCGGCACAAGCTGCCGTACAGCGACATCACGCACATACCGGCCGAGGAACGCGAGCGGCTCTTCGGTACGGACGCGCCGCTGGAGTACAGCCACAGCATGGCCGAGCAACTCGGCGGCCAGCTCGCCGCGGGCTTCGTCATCACCGGCTTCGAACAGGCACCGCACCACTCCGACGCCACTGCGGACTGGCTCCCCGGCTACTTCGCGACCCGCGCCGTCAAACCATGACGTGGTCCGCCTGGTGCTCCTCGATGAGGAAACGTGCGATACCGCCGAACGCGTCTACGCGGCCTCCAGCTACGGTCGGTGACCCACGGCTGAGATCAACACACTTCAACACGGCTGTGCGGATGCCGGGGATGCGGCAGAGTCTCGAGTATGACGGAAGTAATCATCCGGGCGGCGTCGCTCATCGACGTCCATGCTCTTCCGCTCCAGAAACCTGTCGGCGGCAGCACAGTCGATTGGCCGCGACTCCATCGGACGTCAGGCCCCGACCCGGCACCAATGAGCGGGTGGCTCGACGTCAGACGTACGGACCGTGGTAGCCGCGCTGGGCACCGCTCCCGGTCTGCGGCAGATCCGGTTGTGGTCGCCGCCGCTCGTGCTTCCTGACGCGGGGGCCCATAATGCGGCTGCTGCGCCGAGAACGCCGAGTTACGGTGCTCCGATGCAGGCGTATGCGACCCAGCGGGCAACACGGGCAGCCATGTCGAGCGCCTCATCACTCGGCCTGATCGCCGACGACGCTGTCGTCCTGCAAAACTCGAACAAGCTCACCCTGCATCTGCAACCCTGCGACGTGCTGGCCCAGGTGGCACCGGCGGCGCACCAATGCGCCCAGCTCGAAGTGGATATCGCTCAGCGACTGTTCGAGGTCGGGAGCCCGGTGGCCGCGCTGGAAACGCCCAACGTCCTCGTCTGGGACGACTGGGTGGTCACCGTGTGGACCTACTACGAACTGGTGACTACTCAGGCGATTCCACCCGCGGACTACGCCAGAGCGCTCGAACGTCTGCACACCGGAATGCGCCGAGTCGACCTGCCCACCCCGCACTTCACGGACCGCGTTTCACAGGCCCAGACCCTCGTGGCCGACCACGACCGGACACCGAAACTGGCCGGCGCGGACCGCGAGTTCCTCGCCGGCACGTTGGACCTCCTGCGCCGAGCGGTCAGCGACAGCGGCCGGCTCGAACAGGTCCTGCACGGCGAACCTCACCCGGGCAACCTGCTCTCGACCCCGATCGGCCCGCTCTTCATCGACTTCGAGACGTGCTGCCGGGGGCCGATCGAGTTCGACCTGGCCCACGCACCCGACGAGGTCGCGGACCACTACCCGGGCGTCGATCACCACCTACTTCAAGATTGCCGGACTCTCGTGCTGACGATGATTACTACGTGGCGCTGGGATCGTGATGACCAATTCCCCGACGGACGCAGGCTCGGCATCGAGTGGCTGAGCGAGCTCCGGAAGGCGGCGGCTCGGCTTCCCACACTTACGCCCACCCAGACCGTGGACGCCCTCCCATCGGCTGCGTATTCACCAAGGGGCGCGGGTGCCGTCCCAGGACCAGAGGGCTCCGGTCGGGCCGTCATCGGGGAGGAGCGCGAGACGAACAGCCCCGGTGGCGGCCTCGGCGGGGTCACCTCCCACGGTCATCCCGGCGATCAGGTTCGTACGGCGCAGGCCGGGCGCCAGCGCGTTGACCTTGAACTGCTCGCCGAGGGCCTGTGCCGTGAGTAGGGTCACGGCGTTGACCGCGGTCTTGGAGCTGCGGTAGGCGAGGCCACCCCCGCGGACGCGTTCCCAGTCGAACTGCGGGTTGGGCCCGCTGTTCCAGGTCAGCGAACCGGTACCGCTGGACACATTGACGATGCGTGGATGCGCTGATCGGCGCAGAGCGGGCAGGAACGCCTGGGTCACGGCGATGAGGCCGAAGACGTTGGTCTCGTACGCAGTTCGCAACTGGTCGAGATCGGTGCTGGAGATGTCCTCGCCGCCGGGATTCACCCCCGCGTTGTTGACGAGGACGTCCAACTCGCCGACTTGCTCCGCCGCCGCGGCGATCGAGGTGGGGCCGGTGACGTCCAGGTGCACGACGCGTACGGACGGACCGAGTCGCTGCGCGGCCTGGGCGCCTCTCGCCGGATCGCGTGCGCCGATCCACACGGTCAGGCCGTGGTCCAGGAGCTGACGCGCGATGTCGAATCCGATGCCGCTGTTTCCGCCCGTGACCAGCGCCACCATGCCCAGCGCCGGAGAGCCGATCTCCGCGGGAAGGCAATCGTTACTGACCATCTGTGGCTCCCTCACTGCGATTCCAACTCCAACGGTGTAGTTGGAATCGTACGCCATCCACCGCGGTCGTCGGTAATCTGACGGGATGGCCTGGGACACCGAGAGAACGCGTCGCCAACTCCGTGACGCTGCCCTGGAAGAGTTCGCCGCGCGCGGGCTCGAGGGCACGACCGTCGGCGCCATCGCGGCCCGAGCCGGCGTGAACAAGGAACGCCTCTACAGCTACTTCGGCGACAAGCGGGCGCTCTGGGATCTGGTGCTGTCGACCGAACTGGAGCGTCTGGCAGCCGCAGTGGAACTCACCGGGGTCGGGCTCGCGGACATCGGCGAGTTCGCCGGGGCGACGTTCGACTACCACGCAAACCACCCGCAGCTGAGTCGCCTGTTGCAGTGGGAGGGGTTGCAGGACGCGCCACCCGCCGAGGCACCGAGCCGTACAGTGCACTATCAGGAGAAGGTGGCTCGCTTCGCTGCTGCGCAGCGTGCCGGCGTGCTCGACCGCGACGTAGACCCGGCGCATCTCGTCTTCGCACTCATCGCCCTGGCCGCGTGGTGGCAGACCGTGCCCCAGCTCGCGGAGATGATCACTGGCGCCGGACCGGACGATCAGCAGGAGCGCGCGGCACGCCGGGCATTCGTGGTGGAAGCAGCACGACGCATCGCGTCCCCCTCGCGCATGCGACCGGGGACACCGAGGTCTGTTGAACCCAAACTGCCGCACGGCTGACCTCCGCGGCCGCAACCCGCCGGAAAAAGCTGATCAGCATCTCGCCAGCGGCCCACCGGAACTACACACGAGCGTGATCACACTGGTCATCCACCTGTCAGGGCTCCTCACCTCTGGCTTTACGATGCCGTTGTCCCCCGCAGCACCAATGAAGGTGGAGAACGCATGGCTTTCCGAGAGCTCCAGGCGATGCAGGTCGCCTACGAACTGCTGTCCCCGCTCGACCCGAGCGCGCAACAACGAGCCATGGCCTGGTTGTCCGCGGCCCTCGCCGACAACAACGGCGCCCCCACGGCTGCGGACGAACCGGCCGCACCAGCCCAGTCGTCCGCCGACCTGTCGGCGGACGTCGCACCGGGGGACAGCGTCGCGCAGGTTGCCGCCGAACACCCAGCAGCCGTGCCCGACGTGGAGACCGCAGCACCGGCGGCGACCGAGTTGGTAGCCGCAGCCGCCCCTGAGGTCGCCGTCGAGCCGGTAGCCGAGCCAGCACCGGACCCGCGGCCCAGGCGAAGCCGGTCCGCGAAGGCGACCGGTCGGCGCTCCGCCAAGGGCGCCGAATCCACCCCGGCCGCGACACCGACGCCGGTAGAGTCAAACCGGCGCGGCGATCGGCCCGGCGGTGAGCAGTTCCTCGCCGACCTCGCCACCACCGGCTCCTTCAAAGCACTCGCCACCAAGTACGGCAAATCCATCGGCACGATCGGGAACTGGGCCAACCAGCTGCGCGAACAAGGGTTCGACATCCCCGTCGGCCGCCAGAAGAAGGCCTGAAACACCAGCCGTGGGCCGGGACGAAACCCAACGGCGGCCCGGCCCCACCCGCCGCCCACCCCGTGTCTGCCCTGGGAGATCGGCAGTACGGGGCCAGCACGCGGCGCGCGGCAAGACCGCCCGCCGGAGGAGGTACCTCGCCCTCCAGTGCAGTCGTCCACTGCGCCGACCTCGCCGAGAAGCTCGAGTGCTAGCCGAGCCCGGCCACCGGGAGCATGCGGTCCGTGCTTCGCGTGAGCTCGGTCAGGACTGCCCAGGCGCCGGGTACGTCGAGCGCGCGAGCCGCGTACCCGACGTTGAGCAGGTCCTCGCTCAGATAGCGGTCGTACTTGTCGTGCTGCTTGGCCCGCACCGTCGCCGCGATGGCGACCGGGTCCGGCGGTGGACCGGCTGCCAGGCTCGTGATCGTGTCGAGAAGGCGAGCCGGTGTGCAGCCGCCCACGGTGATCGCCAGGCCGTCCTGCCCCACGTGCAGGCCGTTCATCCCGAGGATCGCGGTGAGCGTGTTCATGATGCGATCACCACGCCAGGGAAACAGCAGGGTCTCGGTGTCCCGGGCAAAGACGCGCCGCGTCCCGTGCCCGTACGCGTGAAAGGCGGCCCGCCCCCCGGCCAGCAACGTTCGTGCGGTGGCGTCCAGGTATCGGGGGACGTCGGCCGACCGGTACAGCTGGAACATCCGACGTCGTACCTGGTCGGCGATCTCACCGCCGGTGCCGGGGAACACGGGCGGCTTGCCCGCCTCGGCCGCCGTCAGCTCGATCACTCGTTGCGCGGTGTCCACGGAGAGGACCCGCCACCGCGCACCGCTGAAGATGAGCAGCGTGCCGGGCAGGATCGGACGGTCCACCGGGAGGGAGCCCAGGGTGTATCCGTCGGCGACCAGACGGTAATCCAGCGAGGTGTGAAAGGACGCATAGAAGCTGTAGTGATTCAGCAGTCGTTCGCCTTCCTGCCCCGGGAGCAGCGTGCCGTCGGCCTGTTGCTCCAGGAGGCGGCTTCGGCCCATGTCCCGCAGGAGACGGGCGAAGAGGGAACGGTCGACACGAAGGAACGGACCCTGGTCGCAGAATGTCGCAAATAGCTGACTGGCCGTCGCGCCGCCGGACTGCGCGCTGATCGACAAAATCTGCTGGATCAACGCGGAGAGGTGCAGGCCAGCGTCGTCCGGGGGCTCGTACCATGCCTCGGTCAACAGCTCGATCATGGACATGGTCTGGAACAGTTCGGGGCGCAGCGCGTCGGCCGGGCTTATCCCGGAGGTGAGCTCCGGCTCGGCCACGTACACGCGCAGAACGGCCGGCTGGCCCGGTCGGCGTCCGGAACGCCCGAGCCGCTGCCTCAGGCCGGAGACCGTCGGCGGGGCTCCGATCTGAGCGACGGAGTCCACCGAGCCGACGTCGATGCCGAGTTCGAGGGTGGAGGTGCAGATCGCGGTCACCGGCGTGGCGGGATCTTTGAGCCGTTCCTCGACGTGCTCGCGTACCTCCTTGGACAGACTGCCGTGGTGGGCGAGGAAGCGGGCCGGCGACTGGGCCCGGCCGGCGCGCTGGGTAAGCATGTCGGCGTACACCTCGACGGCCGCGCGCGAGTTCGCGAAAACCAGGTTGTCGGTGCCTCGCAGGATCCGGAACAGATGGTCGGCGATCGCAGCGCGGTCGCCGGGGTCCTGGCCCGGGCCGGGCGATGTGGCGGGGTTGACGTAGCCTCGAACCTGGAGCCGGATCTCGCCGCCGGGCTCGGCGGAGGACACGACCGCGACCTGCGCGCCGTCGCGGGGCCGCAGGAACTCCGCCGCCCCGGAGAAGTCGCCGAGCGTCGCGGAGAGCGCTATCCGGGGCACTCGCCGCCCGGCAGCCGTCTCCACCCGGTGGAGCAGCGCCTGGAGCTGGGCGCCTCGTTCGGTGCCGATGAACGAGTGCAACTCGTCGATGACCAGGTACCGCAACCCGCCGAAGATCCGGCGTACCCGGTCGCCGTGCCGGACGAAGAGCGCCTCCAAGGACTCCGGCGTGATCAGTAGCAGGCCCTCTGGTGCACGCAACAACTTTGCCTTGCCGGAGGCCGGCGCGTCGCCGTGCCATCGGTTCAGGCGTAGGCCGAGCGGATCGGTGAGGCCGGAGATCCGATCGTACTGGTCGTTGATCAGGGCCTTCAGCGGGCTCACCACCACCGCCGCGACGCCCACGCCGAGGCCCTCTTCCCGCTCGCCGGCGAGGACCGAGCAGATCGGCAGCAACACGGCCTCGGTCTTTCCGCTGGCGGTGGCCGAGGCGACGATCACGTCGCGTTGCCCGGCGTCGATCAACGCGGCGGCGCGTTCCTGAACATCGCGCAGCCGGTCCCAGCCTTGGTGATAGATCCACCGCTGGATGGTCGGGTGGTAGCGAGCGTACGCCTGCGACGGAGGATTCTCGGTCATCGAGTCACAATTGGAAGGACGTGAGTTCGTCGTCCTCGGTGCCGGCCGCGCCGAGGTCGAGCTTGCCGATCAGGTCGGACCAGCGCAGGTCGGGGTGTTGCTCCAGGAGGGCGAGCAGATCGAGGAAGCCGCGGATGGTCTCCCGAGGCGTACGGAAGTAGGCGTCCCCCAGCCGGGCGGAGCAATAGGCCATGTAAGCGGTGAGCGCGTCGTCCGGAACCAGGTACCGGCTCGGGTCGCCTGCGGCGTAAACATGCCGGAGCTTGGTCAACAAGACGAAGACGTCCTCCGGGGTGAGGTTGCCCAGCCGCGTCACCGGACCGGAGTGGTCGGTCCGGTCGGATCCGGCGAACCGGTTCGGCGCGAGCCGGGAGGCGAGAGCGGGGTACGAGAACAGGCCACGCCGCGGGTCGAGCAGGAACTCGGGCGTTCCGCCGAACAGGAAGCCCAGATGGGCGGTGCTGCCCTGGGCCGTGTCGTTGACGATGCGCAGTAGCTGCTCGTAGTTGGCGTTGCGCGGAGCAGACCCGATGATCTTGTAAAGGTTGACCATCTCGTCCAGGCAGACCAGCAGGCCGTTGAAGCCGGCCAGGCGGACGAAGCGGGCCATCAGCCGGAGGTGGTCGTAGAAGCTGCCGTCGTCGACGATGGTCCGCACGCCCAGCGCGGCCCGGGCGTCCACCCGGCTGGTGAACTCGCCGCGCAGCCAGCGCACCGCGTCGGCGCGCAGCCGCTCGTCACCGTCGTCGTAGCCCCGCCAGTAGGCGCCGACCACGGCCGCGAAGTCGTATCCGCCAGGCATCTCCGTCAACGAGGCCAGCCGCGATCGGATCGACCCGGCCGGGTCGGCGCCCGCGTCGGCGGCCTCGGCCAGCGCTGAAGTGACGAAGCGTTCCACGACGGTCGCCAGCGCCGCTCCGTCGGGTCGCGCCCGCGTGGCCAGGTTGCCCATCAGCTCGGCATACAGACCGCGCACCTGCCCCGACGTACCGTGCAGGCGTCTGTCCGGCGACAGATCCGCGTGCACGGTGACCAGCCGCTTCTCCAGGGCGATCGCGCGGACGAGATTCAACAGGAACGTCTTTCCCGACCCGTACTCGCCAACGACGAACCGGCATGCGGCACCACCGTCGACGATCCGCTCGATGTCGCGCACCGCCGCCTGGACCTCGGCCGCCCGGCCGACCTGAATGTGCTGCTGCCCGACGCGGGGGACCATGCCGGCCCGCAGCGAGGCGACGATCGCGTCGCGTTCGCGGGGCCGGATCCGTCCGGTAGCAGGCGGGGTGCCGGGATCTGTCATGCGAGCAACTCCAGGAGTACGTCATCGGCTACGGTGAGGACGGCGTCGCCCTCGACGACCGGGGCTCCGACGTTGTCGATCGCCACCTCGTTGAGCAGGTCGAGGGCCCCGTCCGGCAGCACGCCGTGGGCTGCCGCGAGCGACTCGAACTCCTCGCGGGTCCAGGTCGGACGCTCGCCAAGAGTGTGTAACAACGCGTCGTGTGCCCGGTCGAGGCCCGGAACCCGGGACGCCGGTTCCTGGTGCTCCTCCTCGGCGTCGAAGATCGCGCCCAGGAGGGCCGCGGCGGCACCGCTCTCGGCCACCTTCTGCCGGATCAGGGAGCCGTCGAGCCGGAAACCAGGCGGCGAGGCGTCCGCGGACGTCGCCCAAGGCAGGACGAATCCGTTCGGCTGATCGCCGGCCGCCTGTATCACGACTGGTTCGTCCGGCCCGCCGGCAACCGCCTCGGAGACTCGGCGGCGAGCCCGAATCGGCGGGCCCTCGGCGCGGGCGATTCGGGGCAGAGTCCCCCGGCCGCCCGTGCTCCGATCGTGGAGTCGCTGGAAGACGAGGTCCACCGCCAATCCGAGGATCCGGTACACCCTCGTCGCCGCGGCGACCGTGGCCGGGCCGATCATGGGATCAGCCGTGACCGCCGCCGTGACCAGGTAGTGTCCGGCGATCTCCCGTTCGGCCGCCGTCATCGTGCTGGTGTGCCGGCCGAGCCGGTCGACCTCCACCCGCGTGGCCAGCAGCCAGCCCAGCCGCGCGGCGAGCCGCAGATCCTCGCCGGGCTCCAGTTCGAGGGCGGCGGCCAGATCGGCGACGGTGCTGAGCAGCGCGGCTCCCGCCGGGCATTCCGGGCCGGCCGGCCCGGCTGCGGAGGCGACCGCGGCGGCGCACCGGGCGATGGCCACGGCGCCGGCGAAGCGAGGCCCGGGTCGATCGGCCGCTGGGCTACCGAGGCGGAACAGGACGGCCGGACCTCGTGCCAGTGGTGGCGCACCGAATCGCACATCGGGCTCCACGCCAAGACCGAGCCTGGCCAGCACGTCCAGAAGCGCGGCGGCCTCGTCGGTGACCATCCGCTCCGGGTCCGCGGCCGCCCAGAAACCCCAGAGCTCGTCGGCGTCGATCAGCGCTCGCGGTTGCCCGTCGAGTCGCCGCTCGGCCCAGACCCGCACCGCGCCGAGCCGTCCGTATCTGGCGTCGACCAACTCAGCAGGCAGCAACGGCACGGCGGCGAGCGAATCCCGTCCCTGCGGGAATCGGGCCAACCACCGGCGGTACGGGTCCAGTGCCGCGGCCACCTCGTCGCGCAGCGCAACAAGTGGACGGACCCGGCCTGGCTCGGACAACAGGTCGGGCAGGTCCGCTCGCCAGACGAGGGTGGTGGCCAGGTCCGGATTGGACGGGTGGTAGCGCAGCCGGATGCCAGGCCCGCCGCCGTCGACGGTGACCCCACTGCCGTACCGGTCCCGGTATCGGAGTGTGAACAGCCGCTCGAACTCCGCTGGGCAGTCGCTTTCGCTTCGGCGCGGAGCGAACGCCGAGTGATGTCGTATCCAAGCGCGCGCCCAGGCGGCGGGAACCGGAGCCGAGGACACGGCGAACCGGGCCAGTCCGACCCGCACCGCGGTCGGTGTCTCTCGGTCGGGCGTGTTCGCGGGCGTGTCGCGGCCGGCGGTCAGCAGATCCAGCAGGTCGAGAAGGCCGTCCAACGCCGTACGCAACATGGGCGTGCCGTCGCCGTATCTGGCCCGTAGCCGGCGAACCTCAGCCGTCAGCACCGGCAGCTCCCGCTGGACCGCGGGATCGGCATCCCCGTCGAGCAGGATCCGCCGTTCAAGTCCGAAGCTGAAGAGCAGAACGAGGCCCGGCGGGACATCCGTCCGCCGACCGCCGGCGAGCCAGTCCAGGTACGCCTTTCGGGTGACCGGTGACAGGCGACGGTATGCCAACTCCGGGCCACCACCCGGCACGAAGCATCGACCAGGAGACGAGGCAACCGGCAGGTCAGGATTGATGAGAGACGAGTCGACCGAGCTGGTCGCGGCGGGCAGACGCTGGCCAACATAGATCAAACCGTCGGGGATAACATGGACACCGACCGCCACCGGCTCCCCGGACGGAACCCATCGCCCTGCGGCGGATTGCAGCGTCGTGACCACGCGTCACACTGTATCCAGTGGGTGATGTCGCGAGTCTGAGGCAGCCGCTACTCTCCGCAGGATGGATCCACTCGTGTCAGACCCGAACCTCGCTGAGATGGCCGACGACCTCGACGCCTCGACGCAACAACAACCGCAGCCGCGCTGCCAAGCGGGGGACCGGCCGGTCTCCCCGACGCCCTGACCTCACTGTCGTCTCCGATCGGGAGCAGGCTTGTGACTGCCCTGGCTGCGGTGCGGGTGCGGCTGATCCCGAGCAGATGTTGACCGATCTGGTCGACGATGCCGCCGCCCTGGCCGAGGTCAAGGACCCCCTCGAAGCGGAATTGGCGGGCGCGCTGTTCGTGGCGATGGTGCAATCCGGCGGTGCCGACGCCATGGCCGCTTTCGCTGGTGGAGTCATCCCGGCGATCGAGGCGCGCGGCACCCGCACTGCCCTAGCCCTGCTCACCGCGATCGGCGCGGCGGCCGACAAGGTAGCGGAACCGGTCGCCGAGTCGGCCCGGACGGCTGCCGTCCGGCTGTCCGGCGGCGGTGTCACCGTGCCGTCCTGGACGGATGATCTGGCGCAGCCGCTGACCGGCGGGCCGTTCACCCGCCTGTACGACGTACAGGACACCATGTCGGTGCTGATCGGTGTGTTCCAGCGGGCCGATCGTGACCACGCGCTCATGATCGTGGTCGATCACGAAAACTGTGGTGCTGCGGACGAGATCTACCTGCTCGGCGGGGAAGAACTGCCGACGGCCGTGGCCGCGGTTCATCAGGGCGCCCGGCAGGACGGGGTGACCATCAGGGCCAAGAAGCTGAGCGCGGCCGCGTTCCGCTGGTATGTCGAACAGGCCCTGGACGCGCGGGCCGTCCACGACGAGGAAGACGAACTCGACGACGTTCCGGCCGGCTTCGACCTGATCGACGAGGACGGGCCGGGATACGCCCCGCTCGCTGTACTGACCCGCAACCGGCTGGCCGGTCTGCCGCCCGCTCGCCGGCCGCGCGGGGCGGCCGCGTCCGGCCACGCCGCTGACGAGACAGCACTGGACGTGTTGCAACAGTTCGCCGCCGTACTCGGCCGCTCCGGCGGGCCCGCCGCGTTCGGCCTGGACCTACCGGCCGCCCGTCGGCCACAGCCGGCGAAACTGCCGGCAAAACGGAAGAAGTCGAACGGCCCGGCGCCGGTCTATCAGATCAAGGTCAGCCTGCGAGGCGCGAAACCACCGATCTGGCGCCGACTGCTGGTGCCCGGCGATATCACCCTGAACCGGCTCCACCGCGCACTCCTCGCCGCGTTCGGCTGGCACGGCGGCCACCTGCACGTCTTCGACACGGCGTACGGCCAATTCGGTCAGGCCGACCGGGAGCTGGGGCATCGCTCGGACAGCCCAGTAACCCTGGAACAGGTCGCACCCGCGCTGAAAGACAAAATCCGCTACACCTACGACTTCGGCGACGACTGGGAACACGAAATCTTGGTCGAGAAGATGACGGCCGCGGACCCCACCATCGAATACCCGCTGTGCACCGGCGGCCGCCGCGCGGCCCCACCCGACGACTGCGGCGGCATCTGGGGATACCAGGACCTGATCGCGGTACTAGCCGACCCCGGCCACCCGGAGCATGAGGAACGGCTGGAATGGCTGGGACTGACCAACGCGACCCAGTTCACGCCCGACACCTTCAGCCTCGACCAGGTCAACCAGCAACTACGAAACCACTGACGAACGGCCCACATGGGTCGGCACTTCCTCGGGGAGGCGACGGCTGCAACGCGATCGTCTACGGCGTGCCCGCCACCACGGTCACAGGACACATCACACTACGTCTTCACGATGCCGTGGCCCGGCGACCCGAGAGTCAACAGCAAGTTCCAGGTCCGTGTCCCCGAAGAAGTCCATCGCCGCCTCGCCATCCGCGCCGCAGAGCAGGGCGTATCCCTGAACGCTCTGGCGGCCGCACGGCTCGCGAGCACCTGACTGACGGCACTCGCAGCCGAGCATGGAGGCGAACAGCAGCGCTGCGCGCGGTTCGCGGACCAGCGGTACCGCCGACTTCGAGATCCTCGTCGTCGAGCTCGACACTCAGCTTCTCCCGCAGGTAGCCGCGGGTGATGAGCAGCCCGCGCCGACGACTTTCCACCTCGGGGTCATTGTCGGCTTCGGTCGCCCGATCCAATCCGGCCTGGCACCATTCAAGGGCAAGTCGGTCCTGGCCGGCATCGGACAGCATCTCGGTCATGTCGTCGAAGATCCGCACGATGCCAAAACCACCGTGCTGGTCGTCCAGTTCCGCCCGGAGTGCACGCTGGACCTCGTCAGCTTCCTGATCACGCTGCAGCGCATAGAGCTGCAGCGGCATCGCCCGGCCGAATTACTGCGGCAGGAGTCGCTGCGTGTCATTGAAGGAATGCGGATGGTGTGCGCGACCTCGCTAGCATGCGAGGAATGTTCGGCGACGACACGCTCGACAGTGCGCTGGAGCGGCTTGACGATTGGGAGCGGTCCATAGCCGACCGCGCCGAGCAGACGCGCGCTTTGGCGCTGCGAGTATCCTGCAAGCGGCCAAGACCCAACTGCTCAGACAGTTCGAGGAAGCCACGGCCGCGACGGTCGGCGCGGACAGCGATACCGGCCGAGCCCTGACCAAGGCGCTGCGCCAGCGGTTGGGACCGTACGCCGAACCAACCGGCGATCACCGGTGAGCGGCCCGGCGTTCCAGGTCGACTCGGCTGCCCTCGGCACGCACGCCGACACGGTCGACTCCCTCGGTGACGGGCTCACCACGGCAGCCGACGCCGGACACGCGGTCCAGACCGATACCGGCGCCTACGGGCAGTTGTGCCAGTTCGTGCCGGCCCTTCTCAACCAGCTTCAGCAGACGATGGTGGACGGCATGACCATCGCGGCCACCTCGGCGCATGAGACCGCCGACGCCCTGCGGTCGGTCGCCGCCGCGTACGACAGCGCCGACCGCGCCTCGGCCGACAGGCTGCGGAATACCCAATGAGCCCCCTTGTCGCCGGCTCCGACACTTCCAACGATCCGTTGGCCGGAGTATGGATCGCCGAGGACATCGAGACGATCCTCGCCGGTGTCCGCAGCGGCAGCTGGATCGACGGCACACTCGGCGCCGTCTCGGCCGGACTGGACACCCTGGCCTTCGTCGCCGATCCGATCGGCGGCCTCCTGCAATACGGCGTCGCCTGGATCCTCGAGCACGTCAAGCCCCTGACCGAAGCGCTGGACTGACTGGCCGGCGACCCAGGGCAGATCGCCGCCCACGCGCAGACCTGGCGCAACGTCTCCGCCACCTTGCACGATCAGGCCGCAAACCTCGATCGCGGAATGCGCTCGGACACCACCGACTGGGCCGGCGACGCCGCCGACGCGTACCGAACCTGGTCCGGCCAGCAACGCGACGCCGTCGGCGCACTGGCCACCGCCGCCGAGACGATGGCCGCAATCACCGAAGGCGCCGGAACACTGGTCGCCGCCGTACGGATGATGGTCCGCGACGCCATCGCCGTCCTCGTGTCCCGCCTGATCTCGTACGCCGCCGAAGAACTCTTCACACTCGGCCTGGCCACACCTGTGGTCGTCGCGCAGGTCAGCACCCTGTGCGCGTCCTGGGCCGCCCGGATCGCCGGCTGGCTACGCGGACTCGTGCACAGCCTTGAGCGTTTGCGCGGGCTGGCCGGGCGGATGGGCGACGCGATCGAAGCCATCAAGAAACTCCTCACCCGCCTCCGCAGCCGTAGCGACGGTCTCACCACACCATCCGGGGCACCAGACCCGGGCCGCAAGCCGCGCGGGGACCGCACCAAGGCACATCCGACCAAACTCAAAGCTAAGCCGCTGCGCCGAGAGAACGAATCAGCCGACGTCCTGGCCCAGAATGGTTACGACGTCCAGCAGAATCCGCCGACGAAACCCAACGGCAAGAATCCCGACTACCTCATCGAGGGCGAATACTTCGACAACTACGCGCCACAAACTGACAATCTTGACAATATTCGTACGAAGCTCAGCAACAAGGTGTCAGAAGACCAAGCTGACCGTCTTGTACTGAACCTGGACGACACCTCGCGTTCCATGGCGGACATCGCCGACATGCTGCGCCGCAAACCGATCGCCGACCTCAAACAGATCCTCGTGGTTCAAGACGATACGGTCGTCCGGTTCTTTCCTTTTGAAGGGTGATGAGAGTGGCCCTCGAGTACGACTGGTCCGGTGACACGGAGGTGGACACTGCGGCACTGCGGACCTTCATCGCGACCGCGACCGGTGGTCAGCAGGCCCCGGACGGCACTGTCTTTCTGGACGGCATGTACGTCACGGCCAGCGCAGGCTCCGAAGACGACGTCAACGAGGCGATGAGGCTCTTCGGATTCGAGGACCGCTTCTGGGCCACGTTCCGGTTCGCAAACCTCGCGGACGAGGCGACCAGCGACCACAACACGGCGCTGATGGTGCACGTGCTCATATCCTTCGCCCAAACCCACGGCGGCAGCGGAGTGTTGCTGCACAACGGCGAGCGGGCAGTCCTGCAATACGGAAAAGACGGCGTCGTCTTCGACGCCGAGTGGGAGGACTGGACCGAGAATCATGAGGTCGCTCCGCTGCTGACCCAATTCGCCAGCCGAACGCTTCCGCAACCCCTGCTGTAGCGGGTTGAGCCTCGATCCAGGCACGGAGTCGTCCTCCGACCTGCTGGAGCGTGAGGTCACCCGAGAGGGACGAGACAGTCCTACCGGATGCCGATGCCGGAAGCCGTCACGCCCGGCCGAAGTTCGTCGACGCGTCCGCCCTATAGACGATCTTGTCGTCCGACTCCGCGAAGCCCATGTCCCGGTAGAAGGCTCGTGCCCCTTCGTTGGACGCGTCGGTCATCCACTCCAGGCGACTACAACCGGGCCTGGAGGCGGCAATGTCTTGCAAAGCGCTCACTAGCGAGGCGCCTACGCCCGCCCGGCGTACATGCCTGGCCACGTAGAGCTCTTTGAGGAACAAGGAGTGGGTCGATCCGGCGGCAGGCCAGAGGTACGAGTACGCGGCAAGACCGACGATGATGCCTTCGTCATCGATGGCCACCAGCGCGTACGCCAGTGGTGGATCCGAGAAGAGAGCCTCGGACACGTTTGCCACCCGCTCTTCGAACGGTTCGATGCGCGAAGCGCCGTAGTAGGTCTCGACGTCCTCGATGAGCTGGGCGAGCGGCTTGACGTCATCGGTGACGGCCGGCCGGATGCTGAATTCCACTTGTCGCAATCCCTTCAGAATGATGTCTGCTGCGGCGGCTATTTCTGCCGTAGTCCGACCTCCCAGCCGGCCGCGTCGAGGTGACGCTGCACGTGGCTGATCAGGTAGGTGAGGTCGGTGCAGTACACAGACGGGTTTCGGTATCCGTTCGACGAGCTGAAACGGTGTGGGAGGTAACCGCCGCCGCAAACCTCGACGAGAGAGCAGCGCTGGCACTCATCGCTCAGGCTCTCGAGACCGCCGTCGCGGAGAACGATGCTGGGGTGGTCGAGTACGTCGTCGAGGGAGTTCCGGAATACGTCGAGGCCCAGCTTCGACTGCCCCTCCGCGGTGGCTCGGAGTGTGTCCGTGGACTCGAACGTCCCGTCCGACTCGATGACGGCGGTCCGGAAGGGAGCGAGGCCCAGCGACTCGACGGATCCCTTGACGCCGCAGGACAGCGCCATGATGTCTTCCGCGAAGCGGACGACGTGCCGATGGTCGTCACCGACCCAGGCGTCGAAGACGCGGCTCAGCCATACGCCGTACTCCGGCATGGCGGGGGTGAAGCGAACCGGGGGCTGGTCGTGGGTGGCGTGCGGGATGTTGAAGTCGATGACGTCCGGCTCGAAGGACGCCAGGTAGTCGTGAACGGCGGCCGGGTCGTTCCTCAGATCGACCACCGCGAGCAAGCCGCGGAAGATTGAGGGGCGGCTCTTCAGCAATCTGATGCCGCGTTCCACCGAGCGCGTCGTCGAAGCGCCTCGCTTGTCCAGCCGGTGCCGGTCGTTCATGGGGCCGGGGCCGTCCAGACTCACGCTGGTCTTGACGTCGAACGCCTCGAACAGGTCGAGCCATTCTGGACTGACAAGCGTGGCGTTCGTCTGCAGCTCGAACCTGATCGCCGAGACCTCTGCAAGAGCTTCTCTGAGTACGCGGAGAAGGTCGCGCGTGAACTCCACTCCGGCCAGCAGCGGCTCGCCGCCGTGCAGGACGATGTCGATGGAGTCGATGCCGTGGGTCCGCGCGTGCTCGGCTATCCGCTCGGCCGCACGCTGGGCGGTCGCCGGCGACGATCGCGGAGAGAGAGTCCGCCACGATTGATCAACTGAGTTGAAGACGTAGCAGTAGTCGCAGTCGATATTGCATCGGTTGACGACCTTGAGGATGAAGGTCGAGAAGGCCCGCAAGTCGCCAGCCGTTCCTACCTGGCCGGGATCGACGCCGAGTGAGTCGAGGAGACCTCGTCTGGCGCAGCCCGTTCGGCGCGGAGTCGTGCCCGGATGCGCGCGCTGGACTGCTGGAGGACGGTCTTGTCGCGCTCGGGGGAGCCGATCTGCTCCGGCGTCGAATCAGGGGTTGTCGAGTTCAGCACCGACATGCTCCTTCGTCACACCAACCAAGAAGATTCACTCTGCACCATAGTGCGATTACGCTAACGCGAGGCACCAGCAGGGGTCCATGCCCCAGGTGTGCCACGAGTGCCCGCCGACTCATCGCTCCGATTCCGGGGCCTCGATGAGCGCTGAGACCTCGCCGGACTCGCGCGCGCCGAGCCGTCGAAAAGTTGACTGCGCCCGCCGTAGTAGCTCCAGCCCTTCGTCGCGCTCGCCTGCCAACAACATGCATCGGGCGAGCCCACGCTGCGCCCGGGCTTCCTCCAGCGGGCAGGAGATCT
>DASRYP010001058.1:0-2626 GCA_035687165.1 Actinoplanes sp.
GGCGACAAGGTCACCATTGCCAAAGACAAGAACGTGCTCCTCGACGTCAGCCCGCCGTCGCTGGGCAGTCTGACGGTCGATGGCAAACTCAGCTTCGCAGACAACGCTGACCTCGAACTGACCACCGAGTGGGTCCTGTTGCACGGGGAACTGGAAATCGGCACCGAAGCCAGGCCCCATACTCGCAAGGCGACCATCACCCTCACCAACACCATCAAAGGCGAAGATATCGCTGGCATGGGTGGAGCCAACGAGCCCGTTGACCGCGGCATCGTGCTCATGGGCGGCACGCTGAACCTGCACGGGAACCGGACGAACTCCTGGACGAAGCTATCCAAGACCGCCGACGCAGGCAGCACCTCGATCGAAGTCCTCAGCGCCGCGGGCTGGCGAGTGGGCGACGAGGTCGTCCTGGCGTCCACCGATTTCGATCCCCGGCAGGCCGAGCGGCGAACCATTGCCGCCGTCCGTGGGAATGTGATCACGCTCGACAAGAAGCTGGACTTCATGCACTTCGGCAAGATCACGTTCGACGTGGACGAACGTGGGGAAGTGGGCATGCTGACGCGCAATATCCGTCTCCAGGCATCGGCCGACGCGGCGGAAGCGCCGTTCTTCGGCGGGCACGTGATGGCGATGGGCGCGAGCAAGATGTTCGTCGAAGGCGTGGAGTTCCAGCGCATGGGGCAGAACCTGACGCTGGCCCGGTATCCGATCCACTGGCATCTGATCGGCGATGCCAAAGGGCAGTACATCAGGAACGCCGCCATTCACGACACCTACAACCGCTGTGTCACCGTGCACGGCACGAATTTCCTGCGGGTGGAGAACAACGTGACCTACAACACCGTGGGTCACTGCTTCTTTCTCGAAGACGGCATCGAGCACGGCAACGAGTACGTTCGCAACCTGGCGATCCAGACCAAGTGTCATACGTCCAAGCCGTGCGTCCCGACCAATCTCGCCGCAGCCGGAGAGAGTGCAACGTACGGAGATCGCCAGGCCGTCAGAGTGAATGGGCAGCAATCCAAGGATGTCCTGCTGCCCTCGGACAACACGGCGGCGAGTTTCTGGATCACCAATCCGGACAATACGTTCCGCGACAATGTGGCCGCGGGTTCCGACTCGAACGGCTTCTGGATGTCATTGCCGGAGCACCCGAACGGTAAATTCGAAGGCTCGGAGATCAGCAAGGCCACCTGGCCGCGGCGAACGCCGTTCCGCGAGTTCAAGGGCAACGTCGCCCACTCCAACTACGACGCGTTCATGTTCGACCGGAACATTGCCCCCAATAACACGTTCGGTGTGACGGGCAGCTCGCATACCGGCCTTGAAAATCCCGCTGACCCGGACAGTAAGGCGCTGGAATCGGTCTTCGAGGATCTCATCGCCTACAAGAACCGCAATGGCGGCATCTGGGGCCGCGGTGAGATGCACGTGTTCAGGAACGTGAAACTGGCCGACAACGCCATGGGCTTTACGCACGCGTCCGGCGCATTCGGTCGTTACGCTTTTACGTCACAAGTCGTCGACTCGCTGTTCGTGGGCGAAACCGAGAACCTCGGCAACCCCACGACCGACGCGGAAAAGGCGTACGGTCGCAGCCTGCCGAAGCGCGAATTGCCGGACTTCCCGATCCGCGGCTACGAGTACTACGACTACCGTCATGACGTGGTGAATACGACCTTCCGGAATTACGAGGACAACGCCACTCGCAAGACGGGAGCAATCTCCAACCTGCTGTTCAGCAGCTTCGGGGTCAGCACCAATAACGCCTTCGAGCGCTTGAAATTCGTCAACGCCAAGCCGGTGTATTTCCCGCCGATGGCGAACAACAGCAAGTGGGCCAGCGATAACGGAGGCAGTACGTCCTATAAGACCGCGGCGTTCCGCGACAAGGACGGCTCGCTCGGCGGTGGTCCCAATTCCTACGTTCTCATCCACGACGGCGTCAACGACAGCATCGCCGTCGACGCGGAAGCCTGTGAGATCAAGCCCACCTGGAACGCTGCCGTGTGCAAGGGCGATGTCGGACGCCTGACGTTTGGCGGCGGCGGCGGCTTCGGCGGCGCTCGTGGTGCCGGTGGCGCCAGAGGCGCAGTTGCCGGTCCCGGCGGAGCCGCTGGTCCCGGCGTCGCAAGAGCCGGAGCTCCCGGCCCAGGCGCCGCTGCCGGTCCTGGCGCACCTGGTGGTCGATTCGGCGCTCCTGCTGGACCTCCTCAGCCGCCAGTCGTACTCAGTCGCAATGGCAAGGAGTTCACCGTAACCGGGGGCACCAACGTACGAGCCGGTACCGAGATCAAGGTGACCACTGAAAGGCCGTCATTGCCCCTCACCCTGACGGAACTGGATAACGGCTCGTGGGTGATCTTTGAGCTGCCGGGATTCACCACTGCAGCCTCGGGTACGCCGCAGGACAGCCTGGATGCGCTGCGCCAGGCCAGCGCCACCTCGTACTACAAGAGCCAGGATTCGCTGTGGGTCAAGGTTGTCTCCAGCGGTGATGCCGGCAACGGCGCCCCTGGTGGTGGAACCAGCCTCCAGGTCAGCCGGTAAGCGGCACCCTGCTGTATGAGCAAGAGCCCCCGGCGCAGGCCGGGGGCTTTCCTTGTACGGCAATCTGCCG
>DASRYP010001059.1:0-2408 GCA_035687165.1 Actinoplanes sp.
GCCGGTCCACCCGCGAATCCGGCAGGAATTCGATGTCGATGTCGACGCCCTCGCCGGCCTCCTCGGCGCGCACGACCCGCGAGACGTGGTGCACCTGCAGCCGTGGGTTGCCGTCGAGCTTCTCCTGGTAGGCAATGCCGTAAAGATCACGGCTTAGGTCCAGGTCGACGACACCGTAGTTCGTCCCGGCGTGGTAACCGAGGAGACTTTCCTTGACCTGTTCCGGAGCTTGCCAAAACTCGTCGACCGCGGCGGGATCGAAGATCTTGTTCACGAAGGGGCTGTCGTCCGCGACGCTGTAGCCGTAGCGCGAGAAGACAGCATGCACCGTCGCTTCCGGGTATTTTCGGTGCAGGTGGCCCACTACCTCGGCGCTGCTCTGCCCGGCTCCGACGACGACGAACGACGCCCGGCCGACGGGGCCCAGCTCCCGCAACCGGGCGAGCAGGCCTGAGCTGTGCCAGACTCGGGCGGAGGTCTTCACGCCAGCCGGTAAATGGGGACTCATTCCTGTGCCGACTATCAGATTGCGGCTGCGCAGAATGCGTTCCCGGCCGTCCGCCTCGACTTTCACGTCCAGGGTTTCGGCAACCCCTTCACGAAATACCGGTTCGATAGCGAGAACGCGCGCGCCGTACTGCACGGCATCGCTCAGCTTGTCTGCCGCCCATCGTAGATAGCAATGGAAGTCCTTGCGGTACGGCATAAGCGCTGCGTTATTGATGAAATCTGCCAGCCGACCATGTTCATGCAGGTAGGCGACGAAGGAAAATGGGCTGGTGGGATTACGCATGGTGACCAAGTCCTTGAGGAAGGAAACTTGCATCGATGCGCCGTCAATGAGCATGTCAGAGTGCCACCCGAACTGGGATTCTTTTTCGATGAACATCGAGCTAGCGCCCAAGCTGGTGCCCTTGACCTGCTGAAACTCCCTCAGTGCGATGGCTAGAGAGAGGTTGGCCGGCCCAAAGCCGATGCCCACCACTTCATGCTTCTCCACGGCATCGCAAAATTTATCCTCTATCAAATCGCCCACCTTCCGTTGGGTCGGAAGTCGACAACATGCCCCCGTCCAACATTTTGATCGTCTGGTTCGTCCGGCGCAACCCCACAGCGCTGATTTGCATCAAGACACAGTCGTTGCTCGATCTGATGAACTGTGATAGGAAGGTCACTGGAGTCGATCATCGAGGAGTCATGTGAGTCTCGTCGACGTGCATAACGAGTGGGATCCGCTCGAAGAAGTTATTGTCGGAACCGCCGTCGGTGCGCGCCTACCGCAACCCGATTTCGGACTCTATGCACTTGAGTACGCTGACCTGGAGAGCCCTCAACATATCCCGACGGGTGCCATTGACCCTCGGGTGATCGCGGAGACCGAGCAGGAGCTGGAAAATCTTTGCTCCGAGTTGACCAGGCTGGGCATCGTCGTTCGGAGACCCGAGCCGCGAGATCTGGCCGCGGTGGTCTCGACGCCACAGTGGTCGAGCGACGGCTTCTATGACTACTGCCCCCGCGACGGCTTCCTGACCGTCGGCGACACCATCATCGAGACCCCGATGGTGCTCCGTTCACGATTCCTGGAGGGCATGGCCTACCGCCGGCTCTTCCTGGAATACCTGGACAGCGGTGCTCGATGGCTGTCGGCGCCCAAGCCGGTGCTGCCGGACGAGATGTTCGACCCTCGGGCGGATATGGGCAGCCGGCTGGGTAACCTCGAGCCGGCATTCGACGCGGCCAACGTCCTGCGGCTCGGCACCGACCTCCTCTACCTGTTGTCCGACAGCGGCAACGAACGGGGTCTGCGCTGGCTGCAATCCACTGTCGGGGACGCCTACACGGTGCACGCGTGTGCGGACATCTATGCGTCGACCCATGTGGACTCTACGATCGTGCCGCTGCGGCCGGGCCTGGTCCTGCTGAACCCCGAGCGGATCAACGACCGCAACATGCCGGACGTGCTTCGCAGCTGGGATCACATCTGGGCGCCCGAGATGGTGGACATCGGCTGTACAGGCCGGCCGCACGCTTCGACCTGGATCGGGATGAACCTGCTCATGCTGCGCCCTGACCTGGCCGTGGCCGACGCGCGCCAGCCCGAGTTGCTGCGGCTGCTGGAGAAAAACGGAATCGACGTGCTGCCGATGACACTGACCCATGCGCGAACGCTGGGCGGGGGCTTCCACTGCGTCTCCCTCGACGTCCGCCGGAGAGGCGAGCTGGAGACCTACCGCTGAGTGATGAACGGGGAGGAAGCGTGCTGCACCAAGGCAGTGCCGCCGTGCCTGCGGAGTGCTCGATAGCAATCGTTGGTGGAGGACTGGCCGGTCTGGAGCTGGCGAGTGCGCTCGCCGCCCACGGAGTCGGCGACGTGCTGGTGCTGGAGGCAGGTGAGGCCCGCGAGACCA
>DASRYP010001060.1:0-3367 GCA_035687165.1 Actinoplanes sp.
GGGGGACTCGTCGGAAACGGCGTCGCCCTCGGAGAAGACCGGGGTGGCGACACGACGGCGACTCCGCGTCCGGGTGGCACCGGCCGGCCGCTCCGCCGCGCTGTCGGCGTTGATCACCGCGTCGGACGGCGCGTCGGTCACCGCGACCTCGGCGCCCTCGGCAACCGGGGCCTCGTCGACCTGGCGTCGGCGCCGCTGCCGCTTGGGCCGCTCGCCCGCCTCGGTGTCGGTGTTGCCGGCCGGGCCGCTGTCGGAACTGCTGCTCGAACCGCTCGAGCCGCCTCGGGGAGGCCGCCCACCGCGCCCGCGCGGGGCGGTCTCCCGGCGACGACGGCCGCCGCCGAGGTCTTCCTCGATCTCGGCGGACAGCCCGACTCGGCTGCGCTCGGCGGTCGGCAGCGTGCCCGACACGTCGGTGGGGATGTCCAGGTCGCTGTAGAGCGCCGGGCTCGTGTGGTAGGTCTCCGGGGGCTGCGGCATGCTCAGGCCCATCGACTTGTCGATGAGGACCCAGCGCGGCATGTCCTCCCAGTCGACGAAGGTCACCGCGACGCCGGTCGCGCCGGCCCGGCCGGTGCGACCGATGCGGTGCGTGTATGTCTCGGGGTCTTCCGGGCAGTCGTAGTTGATCACGTGGGTGACGCCGGAGACGTCCAGCCCGCGGGCCGCGACGTCGGTGGCGACGAGCACGTCGATCTTGCCGCTGCGGAACGCGCGCAGGGCCCGCTCGCGGGCGCCCTGGCCGAGGTCGCCGTGCACGGCTGCGACAGCGAAGCCGCGGAAGTCGAGGTCCTCAGCGAGCCGGTCGGCGGCCCGCTTCGTCCGCGTGAAGATCATCGTGAGGCCGCGGTCGCGGGCCTGCAGGATGCGCGCCACCATCTCGACCTTGTTGAGCGGGTGGGTGCGGTAGACGACCTGCTTGGTGAGGGGCGACGGGCCGCTGTCGGCGGTGTGGCCGGCGTGGATCGTCACCGGGTGACGCAGGAAGCGGCGGGACAGAGCGACGATCGGGTCGGGCATGGTCGCCGAGAAGAGCATCGTCTGCCGCTCCGCCGGGATCATCGCCAGGATCTTCTCGACGTCCTCCAGGAAGCCCAGGTCGAGCATCCGGTCGGCCTCGTCGAGCACCAGGGTGTGGACCGAGTCGAGCTTGAGCTGCTTCTGCTTGGCCAGGTCGAGCAGGCGGCCGGGCGTGCCGACCAGGATCTCGACGCCCTTCTTCAAGACGTCGACCTGCGGCTCGTACGCCACTCCGCCGTAGATCGGCAGCACTCGAATGCCGCGGGTGCTGCCCGCGGCGGCCAGGTCGCGGGCGACCTGAAGGCCCAACTCGCGGGTGGGGACGACGATCAGGGCCTGCGGCCGGCCGTCGGCGCCCTCGGAGGGTGCGGTCACGCGCTCAAGCATGGGTAGGCCGAAGCCGAGGGTCTTGCCGGTGCCGGTGGGCGCCTGGCCGATCAGGTCGGTGCCGCGCATGGCGATCGGCAGCGCGTACTCCTGGATGGCGAAGGCGTGCGTGATGCCGGCCTTGGCCAGCGCTTCGACGGTCTCGGCCCGGACACCCAGCTCGGCAAAGGTGGGGCTGTCGGGGCGGACCGGTGCGCGGTTGGTTACTGGTACCAGAGCGGGTTCGTTGATCTCGATGTCGGTCATGAAGTTTTACGGGTGCCTCTCGTGGTGCGCCCGTCGGAAGCTGGGGCGCGGTCTGGATAGGGCGCGGGCCACACGCTGGAGAGCGGGCCGCACGCGCGGTCGCCGCGGCGATCGGAAGAGATCGACGTCGACGGCGACAAAGCCATCCTACCCGACGGGACGATTGTGCACCTCAGAGCTAACTTCTGCGCCGGAAGCACGTGGCGGGTGCCCCCGCGCACGGGGGCACCCTCCACGTGTGGAGAACTGACTCAGCGCGTGGTGAAGCCGAACGGGCGCGTGTTCGAGTCGGCGATCTCCACATAAGCCACCTTGGCGATCGGGATGATCACCTTGCGGCCCTTCTCATCCATGAGCGACAGCACGCTGTCCTTCGCCATCGCCTCGGTCACGGCCTGCTCGACCTCCGCCGGGGTCTGCGCGCTCTCGAGCACCAGCTCACGGGGCGTGTGCTGCACGCCGATCTTGACCTCCACGGGGCCCTCCCTTATCGCGGGTCTTACCGCGTGCCAGGTTATCCGATTTCGGCGAGCGTTCCGCCGGATGCGCCGCCCTGAAGGGGGAAGCTGGCGATTCCGCGCCAGATAAGTGCTGCTACGAGCGCTTCTGCTTCAGCTTTGGGCGTACGGCGGCCGTTGGCCAACCAGTACTGCGCCGACTGCCCGGCCGCCCCCACGAGGCCCGATGCGAGCAGTTGGGCGGCGTCGGGGGAGAGGTTGGTGTCCGAGATGATCGTGTCGGTCACGGCGGCGATGCTGCCCTGCTCGACCCGTTCGACGCGCTGGCGCACCTGGGGGTCGTTGCGCAGGTCGCTCTCGAAGACGAGCCGGAATGCCTCGCTCTCGTGGTCCATGAAGTCGAAGTACGCCCGGACGGCGCCCTTGACCCGCTCCTTGTTGTCGGAGGTGGCCAGCATGGCGTCGCGGACCTTCGCGATGATCGAGTCGCAGTGCGTGTCGAGCAGGGCCAGGTAGAGCTCCAACTTGCCGGGGAAGTGCTGGTAGAGCACGGGCTTGGAGACCCCGGCGCGCTCGGCGATGTCGTCCATCGCGGCGGCGTGGTAGCCGTGCGCGACGAAGACCTGCTGGGCCGCCGCAAGCAGCTGCTTGCGGCGTGCGGAGCGAGGCAGACGGGTGGGTCGGGCCGTCTGAGCTCCACCGGACGCAGCGGTCATGTGTCTCGAACCTCCAGGGGTCGGTCCCCGTTCGCAGGCGCGGATTGCCCGGATCGGCGCGTGTTGTCGCCGGTGGGTAATTGTCGCGACGCTGCAACTTATCGCCACTGCGAGCACACGGTAGCCTCAGCGGGGGCGAGCGAGGAGCACGCGGTGGATGAAACTGGGCATTCCGGAGACGCCGGAGCCGCTGGCAGCGGCAACGGCTCCGAGTCGCGTGAGCGCACTCGGGTGAACGGCTGGGCTACTTCAGATAGTCCCTGGTCGTTCACGGGCTCCGGGACCGAGTCGGACAGTGAGGTGCCAGCCTGGCGCAGGCCGGGCACGGAGGCGCGCTCGTTTCCGCGTAATCCGGCATTTCCGTCATCGGCGGTTCCTGTCTCGGCTCAGCCCTCTTCGAGTATCCCGGTTCCCTCCCCAGCTCCCCCACCGCCCGGCTTCGTCGATGCCCCGCAGCCGGGTGAAATTCCCTCGTCCGTGGAGTCCGCGGCGAGCGGTTCGCGCTGGGACAGGTCGCGCTTCTCCGAGCTGCTGAGCCCG
>DASRYP010001061.1:0-5481 GCA_035687165.1 Actinoplanes sp.
CGATCTCCTCGGTCGCCTTGGCGGTCTGGCCTGCGAGCGCCTTCACCTCGCTTGCGACGACCGCGAAGCCCTTTCCTGCCTCGCCCGCACGGGCCGCCTCGATGGTAGCGTTGAGGGCGAGCAGATTGGTCTGCTCCGCGATCGCGGTGATCACCTTGACCACATTGCCGATCTCGGCCGACGAGGCGCCCAGTTTCGACACGGTCGCGTTGGTGGTCTCCGCGGCGAGGACCGCCTCCTGCGCGACGTTCGCTGCCGCCGCCGCACTGCTCGCGATCTCGTTGATCGCCGAGCCCATCTCACCGGCGCCGCCGGCGACCGAATGCACGTTCTGCGAGACCACACCGGCAGCCGTGGACATCACCTCGGTCTGCGCCGACGACTCCCGCGCACTGTCCCCGATCCGCTGCGACACCGTCGTCAGCTGACCCGAGGCCACGTCCAGGTCTCGGGCGCTGCCCGCAACCCGTGTCACCACGGCCTGCAACGCGGCCACGAACCCGTTGAACGCGGCGGCCAGTGCCCCGATTTCGTCTTCGCGACGCACGGCGATCCGAGTGGTGAGATCTCCGTTCACCTCGTCGATCTGCCGGCGTAGCAGCCCGACCGGCACGAGCACCCGCCGGTAGAACACCGTACCCAGCCCGATCATCAACAACACGGTGAGCGTCAACGCGACCATGGCCACCAGGACCAGGGCTCGCTGACGGTCGCGCACCTCGACCAACTCGGTCGCGGCCTGCTGGTCGATCTGCTTCTGAACCGCGTCGAGATCGGCGCCGATGTTGTTGCTGACGTCGACGTTCGTCCGGGTGACGGTAATGGCTGCGGCAGCGAACCGGCCCGCCAGCACCTGCTGGCGACCGTCCCGGAAGAAGCCGTCGTAGCCGTCAAGGTCCGTGCGCAGTTGGGCCAGCAGCGGCGCCAAGCTGGTGCCCGCCGCCAAGCGGCTCGCGCCGATCAACTCGTCGTCGAGTTGCTGCGACGTGTCGACCGCCTGCTGGTAGGTCGTGATCCACAGGTCGTGCCCGGCCGGACCGCCGGTCGCCGCGACTAGGACATACATGTTGTTAGCGCCGTCGTAGGCGAAGAAGTCGGCCCGCATATGGGAAACGGCGGTCTGTAACGCGGCGGTATGACTACGAAACTGGCTGACCGTAGTCGCGGAACCGACCGCCTGGGTCAGCACATACCCGTCCACCCCGGCGAGCACCAAGGTCAGCGCTCCCAGCGCCAGCACACTCTGCCGACCCAGATTCCAGCGCATCGCAACAACCCTTCTGCAACATCAGGTACGGCAGCCAGCCCGCGCCACACAGCGCCGGGAGCGCCGGAGCCCGCGCTCCGTTCTGCCAGGTTGTCGGCATAGAGACCGCTTTTCGTCGGGTAGAAGTTCATTGTCCCAACTGTCAGCCAGGAAAGCCCCCGATACGGATATGCCGGCGCAGCGACGCGCACAGGGTCTCGGTCGTGCAGAAGCCCATTAGCCCTGGGCGTTGCGGCGGCCGGGCAGGGTCAGTTCGGTGGCCTGGGCAGCGGTTTCGGGGCCTTCGGCGATGGCGTCCAGGTGCAGGATCACGGCGAGGCGGATCACGGAACCGGCTATCGCGGATCCGGTGGGGGCTGCCGTCCAGTTCGGTGACGAAGCACCGATCGATCTTGCGGATGTCCACCGGTAGGGCGAGACGTTCACATTCAGGGTGAGGCGCCGGCCAGCTCCGGCACCCGAGCCACGACGCCTCGCCGGTCACCCGGCGGGGTGACCGGCCTTGCGCCGACGATCAGCGGGGGACGACCTTCTCGACCGCCCACTGGCGCCATGTGTCGAGGCGGTGCTGGACCTGGACGAGTTGGTCGGCCACCGGGCCGGGACCGGTGGAGCCGGGGGTGGTGCGGGCGGCCAGGGCCGACTCGACCGTGAGGATCTGGCGAACGGACGGGTCGAGGTGTTCGCTGACCGTCTTCAGGTCGTCGTCGGTCAGGTCCTCGAGCTCACACTCGCGCACCGAGCAGAGCGCCACCAGCTTGCCGGTGATCTCATGCGCGTCGCGGAACGGCACGCCCTTGCGGACGAGCCAGTCGGCGACCTCGGTGGCCAGCGAGAAGCCGACCGGTGCCGCGGCCGCGAGCCGGTCGACGCGGACGGTCATGGTCGAGATCATGCCGGCGAGAGCGGGCAGCAGCAGTTCCAGCGTCTCGATCGCGTCGAAGACCGGCTCCTTGTCCTCCTGCATGTCCCGGTCGTAGGTCAGCGGCAGTCCCTTGAGCATGGTCAGCACCGTGACCAGGCCGCCGATCAGCCGCCCGCTCTTGCCCCGGGCCAGCTCGGCGATGTCCGCGTTCTTCTTCTGCGGCATGATCGACGAGCCGGTGGCGAAGGCGTCGTCCAGCTCGACCCAGCCGAACTCGGTCGACGTCCACAGGACCACTTCCTCGCCGAGGCGGGACAGGTGCACCCCGACCAGTGCGGTGATGAAGAGGAACTCGGCGACGAAGTCCCGGTCGGCGACCGCGTCCATCGAGTTCGGCGCGGGCGCGGTGAAGCCCAGCTCCTCGGCGACGGCTGCCGGGTCGAGCAGCAGGGACGAGCCGGCCAGGGCGCCGCTGCCCAGCGGCGAGATGGCCGCGCGCACGTCCCAGTCGCGCATCCGGTCGAGGTCGCGCAGCAGCGGCTGCACGTGGGCGAGCAGCCAGTGCCCGAAGCTGACCGGCTGCGCGTGCTGCAGGTGGGTCATGCCGGGGGCCGGCGTGGCGACGTTCAACGAGGCCTGCTCGGTCAGCGCGTCGGCCAGCTCGACCAGCGCGACGGCCAGGCCGCGGGCGTGGTCGCGCAGGTAGAGCCGCAGGTCGGTGGCGACCTGGTCGTTGCGGGACCGGCCGGCGCGCAGCTTGCCGCCGAGCGCGCCGAGCCGTTCGAGCAGGCCGCGCTCGAGGGCGGTGTGCACGTCCTCGTCGTCGATCGTGGGCCGGAACTCGCCGGACGCGCAGGCCGCCTCGAGGTCGTCGAGGGCGGCCAGCATCTGGCCCAGCTCGTCGGGGTCGAGCAGCCCGGCCGCCGCGAGCACGCGGGCGTGGGCCCGCGAGCCGGCAATGTCGTACGGGGCGAGGCGCCAGTCGAACTGGACACTCACCGAAAGACGGGCCAGGGCATCGGCGGGGCCACCGGCGAACCGGCCACCCCACAGAGAAGTTTTCTCGCTCACGGGACCTCAGTCTGCCAGCCGCGAGTCACGGGCCGACGCCATGCGCGACGGCAAGCCCCAGAGCTGCACAAAGCCCTTGGCGAGCGTCTGGTCGAACGTGTCGCCGGTGTCGTAGGTGGCCAGGCCGAAGTCGTACAGGCTGGCCTCCGAGCGACGGCCGGTGACCGTGGCGCGGCCGCCGTGCAGCGTCAGGCGCACCTCGCCCGAGACGTGCTTCTGGCTGTCGTCGATGAAGGCGTCCAGCGCGTGCTTCAGCGGCGAGAACCAGAGGCCGTCGTAGATCAGCTCACCCCAACGCTGGTCGACCGAGCGCTTGAATCGGGCCAGGTCGCGCTCGACGGTCACGTTCTCGAGCTCCTGGTGGGCGGCGATGAGAGCGATCGCGCCCGGGGCCTCGTAGACCTCGCGGCTCTTGATGCCGACGAGACGGTCCTCGACCATGTCGAGGCGCCCGACCCCCTGCGCGCCGGCCCGCCGGTTCAGCTCGGAGATGGCCTGGAACGGGGTGACGGTCTCGCCGTCGATGGCGACCGGGTTGCCCTGGTCAAAGGTGATGACGACCTCGTCGGGGTCGCGGGCGACCGCCGGGTCCTGGGTGTACGAGTAGATGTCCTCGATCGGCGCGTTCCAGATGTTCTCGAGGAAGCCGGTCTCGACCGCGCGGCCCCACAGGTTCTGGTCGATCGAGTAGGGCGATTTGTGCGAGACGTCGATCGGCAGGCCCTTCTCCTCGGCCAGCGCGATCGCCTTGTCCCGGGTCCACGCGAAGTCGCGGGCGGGGGCGACGACGCGCAGGGAAGGCGCGAGGGCGCCGATGCCGACCTCGAAGCGCACCTGGTCGTTGCCCTTGCCGGTGCAGCCGTGCGAGACGATCGTGCCGCCGTGCTCCTTGGCCGCCTCGACGAGGTGGCGCACGATGAGCGGGCGGCTGAGCGCCGAGACGAGCGGGTAACGGTCCATGTAGAGGGCGTTGGCGCGCAGCGCGGGCAGACAGAAGTCGGCGGCGAACTCCTCGCGGGCGTCCACCACGATGCTCTCGGCGGCCCCGCAGTCGAGCGCCCGCTGCCGGATGACCTCCATGTTCTCGCCGCCCTGGCCGACGTCGAGCGCGACCGCGATGACCTCGCCGCCGATCTGGTCGGCCAGATAGGGAATCGCGACGGAGGTGTCGAGGCCTCCGGAATAGGCAAGAACGACCCGCTCGGTCACGGGGTGCTCCCTTCGAGGTTGTCGGTGTGGTGGTGCCCGGCCCATTCGGCGAGCTTGGCCGCCAGGGCTTTGCCACCCGTCAGGTCGCGGGCCACGACGAGGATCGTGTCGTCGCCGGCGATGGTGCCGACGACGTCGGTCAGGCCGGCCCGGTCGAGCGCGCTGGCCAGGAAGTGCGCGGCACCCGGCGGGGTGCGCAGGACGGCGATGTTGCCGCTGGAGTCGACGCCGGTGAGCAGCTCGCGCAGCAGGCGCAACAGCCGGGCCGGGCCTTGCTCGGTGGTCTCGCGCAGCGGGCGGGTGCCGTCCTCGGGGATCAGGTAGGAGCCACTGACCTTGACGGCGCCCAGCTCCTCGAGGTCGCGCGAGAGGGTGGCCTGGGTGACGACAACGTCCCAGCCGGCGAGCCGCTCGGCCAGCTCGGTCTGCGACCGGATCGCCTCGTCGCGGATCAGCTCGACGATGCGGGCGTGCCGCCCGGCACGGGTCACCGGGCCGGTCATCGCGAGTTCACCGCCAGCAGCCAGGCGAGCAGTGCCTTCTGCGCGTGCAGCCTGTTCTCGGCCTGGTCGAAGACGGCGCTGTTCGGCCCGTCCATCACCGCGTCGGTAATCTCCTCGCCGCGGTGGGCGGGCAGGCAGTGCAGCACGATCGCGTCGTGCGCCGCGGCCCCCAGCAGCTTCTCGTTGACCTGGTAGGGCCAGAACGGGGTGAGCCGGTCGAGCCCGTCGTCCTCCTGCCCCATCGAGGTCCAGGTGTCGGTGGCGAGCACGTCGACGCCGTCGGCCGCCTCGAAGGGGTCGCGCAGCACCTCGACCGAGCCGCCCGTCCAGGCAGCGATCTCGGCAGCCCGCGACACCACGGCGGCCGACGGGTCGAATCCGGACGGCCCGGCGACCCGGACGTGCATGCCCGCGGTCGCCCCGGCCAGCAGGTAGGAGTGCGCCATATTGTTCGCGCCGTCCCCCAGGTAGGTCAGGGTCAGCCCGGCCAGCCGGCCGTGCCGCTCCCGAATGGTCTGCAGGTCGGCGAGCAACTGGCAGGGGTGGAACTCATCGGTCAGGGCGTT